>NZ_JAGGQX010000017.1:67409-114883 GCF_018613095.1 Bacillus sp. ISL-75 | reverse complement strand
TATGCGCCTGCGGGGTCTCCCCAGCCCCGTCCTCCCGCAGGAGTCTTCGCGCCTTCCGCTCCAATCAACTTAGCTATAAAATCAACAATTTCCTTTAACATAGCCTAAAATAAAGAGAATTCTGCTCCCATTTAGAAAAACTTCTCCACCAAATCAACTGAAGTGGGTCTGCTAAAATAGTAGCCTTGTATTTTATGCAGCCAATGCTGCATAAATATTGATATTGCTCCATTTCCTCAACACCTTCTGCTACCACATTCATACCAAGATTTCTGCCCATCGCAACCAATGCCCGACAAACCGACTTTTGATTTTTATTATCTAGACCCTGGATAAAGGATTTATCAATTTTGATGGTATATCACTCGTTTGAGGCATTTTTTCGACAATTACTTTTGGATTTGGCAGGCTCCTCGATGGAACCTGTTATTTGACCTTAATCTTGACCACATAGAAAGTAAGGAACAAAAAAAACGCGAGATTGAGATCCCGCGGTTTTCATGAAGGTGCAAAACTTATTCACCCTCCCCAAAAATTGAGAGGCTGAATTCATGGTCAGCCCTCTTTTATAGTATCCTTGCAATATTTCTTGCCGTATTAACAATATTAGAATAGGCATGTTTAAGGGCCTGTTCTAGTGATGTCACTCCTGGTACAAAAGCTCCCCTTAATCTAGAGGATCCTTACACTTTGTTTGTTTTATATTAAATTTCAACCTATCAAGTATGCGAAACGATTAATTCACAATTCCCGTCTACTTTAAATTCATCAAATCCCACAGGGATAATCAGATGAGAGCCCTTCTCCAATCCATATTGCTGACCATTATAAAGAAGTGTTCCCTCTCCCTTAATGACGCTGAGTAGCAAATATTGATCATTAAATGAGAAAGCAGCTGTTCCGCTAACGTCCCATTTGTAGACGGAGAAAAAGTCTGACTCCACAAACGTTGTAATCGTTACATTTTCAACTTCCTTGACTTTTGGAGTAACCCCAGCATCTTGATGAGGCACAGTTGTCACATCAATGGCTTTTTCTAAATGCAGCTCGCGCAAATTCCCTTCTCCATCTCTACGGTCGTAATCATACACACGGTAGGTTGTGTCTGAGCTTTGCTGGGTTTCTAATACAAGTGTACCTTCACACAATGCGTGGATGGTTCCGCTTGGAACATAAAAAAAGTCGCCTGGCTTGATTTTGACTCTGTGCAACAGCTCGTTCCATTTCTCTTCATTAATTTGCTCGACTAATTCTTCTTTTGTTTTCGCATTATGGCCGAAGATCATGTCGGCCCCTTCTTTACAATCGACGATATACCAGCATTCGGTTTTACCAAGATCCCCATTTTCATGAACCTTCGCATAAGAATCCTCAGGATGGACCTGAACGGATAAATCCATGTTCGCATCCAATATTTTCATTAAAAGTGGAAAAACCTCTTCCTTCGGATTTCCAAAAAGCTCTGGATTTTTAAGATATAGATCGTCCAAAGCCATACCAGCATACGAACCATTTTCTATAATCGAAGGTCCATTCGGATGAGCGGAAATTGCCCAGCATTCCCCTGTTTGATTATTTGGAATGTCGTACCCAAATTCAGTTTGTAAGGCGGTCCCGCCCCAAATTCTCTCTTTAAAAACTGGTCTTAAAAATAATGGTTGCACTATTATTACCTCCAAAAGTATCTTTAATTTTCCTCTTGAAATGCTTGATGAGCAAGCATGAGCGATCCAGTAATTCCCGCATTGTCACCTAAACCAGGACCGACAATATATTCAGTAAGATCCGGCAAAGCCACATACTCATTAATAAATTCCTTTAAATACTTATAAACGGAACTAAACACCTGTTTTTGATTCATAACTCCCCCGCCAAGGATGATTTTTTTCGGCGAAAGAATCAATACATATTGCATCAGGGCTTGGGCAATATAGTAGCCTTCTAGGTCCCAAACTTCCATTCGATCCACAAGTTGATCTCCTCTCGCTCCCCAGCGCTCTTCAATGGCAGGACCGGCCGCTAGACCTTCTAAGCAATCGTGGTGATAGGGGCACTTCCCTTGAAATTCGTCATTTGGATGCCGTCTCACAAGAATATGCCCCATTTCAGGGTGTGAAAGTCCTTGAAGAAGCCTCCCTTGAACAATGGCTCCTGCTCCAATTCCAGTACCAACTGTAATGTACAAGCAGCTGTCCAATCCTTTCGCTGCGCCAAAGGTGGCCTCACCCAAGGCTGCAGCATTAACATCGGTATTGAATCTAATTGGAACAGAAAAAGCATCTTTTAATGCTTGTACAAAAGGATAATCTTTCCAAGGTGTTTTAGGAGTTGATGTAATATATCCGTAAGTAGCACTTTCCCGATTCACATCAATTGGACCGAACGAACCCACACCAATTGCCTTTAAAGGATATTGCTTGAAAAATTCAATCACCTTTGTCATCGTTTCTGCTGGTACTGTGGTTGGAATCTGAATACGGTCTACGATATAACCCTTTTCATCGCCCACAGCACAAACAAACTTTGTTCCGCCTGCTTCTATTGCACCCAACATACATAAATTCCTCCAAATAAGAATTTCTACATTTCATTAAAACTAACCACAGATCCCTTTTTTGATTTTCTCCAAATAACATATAGGAATGGAATCATGATGACATATATAATCGGAAAAAGACTAAACGAGACAGGTAAAAGCAGGTCAAAATCAAAGTATTTTCTCATCGCTAAAAACAAAAATACTCCGATGATTCTTCCAACACCGAGTGGAATTTCTCGGATAATGATATAGTCCAAGCGCTTTTCCTTGTACTCGGGGTCCTTCTCAATTGCTTCATAAATCATGGCACTCATCGAGGTGGTAATCATATTTTGTGCTAATGGAGAGACAATTCCAAAAATAATCAACGAAATAAGGACAGGAAGGACCGATAACAAAACAGAACTCAAAAATATACTTACCGAACCGATCGCATAAATGGCGAGACGATATTTCGGATTAGAGAACATAGCTAGCAGATAGAATGTAACAATGGCAACAAGCTCAGCAGCCATATTATAAACTCCTAAACTTAATTCTCCACCAGCTACTTTAAAGGTAATCATCGTAATCAAAAAAGTCCCGTACACGCCTGATACAATCCCATCAGCAAACATTACCTTATACATCTTCTTCCATTCCTGTGATGGATTCTTGATGACATCCCAAAAATAACTTTTTGCTGTAATCGGGTGTCCCTTCACTTTTAGAGAGGTTAAAAAGGATATAAAAAAGAATACACAGGTTCCAATAAAAACGACATAATAACCCAGCATCCCTTCTAATTGCGAAATGATGATCCCTGACAAAACTGGGCCGATTACACCACCGATGGTAAATAGAATTCCTTGTACATATAAAAATTGATCTCGATTATCATTGGTTGTTAAGTCTAATACGGCCAAATGCATGCCGACATAATACAAGCTCATTGCCAATCCAGTTGAAAATCCTAACAACATGATATGATCACTTAATGTGTCATGAAAAATGAGCATAATTAAATAGGTAATCAGATAAAAGACAAATCCTAAACGCATCGTAATCATCGGACTCGTTTTCCTTGCAAGCCAGCCACAAAGTCCAAAACAAAAGATGATCGCGATGGACCAATACAAACTATAATAAGCTAGCAGTGAAAAGGTTTTATCCAGTTTCCATAAGAAAACACTTTGAAAAACACCTGACAATACCCCGCCAAAGGAAAATAAGGCATTCATCAGTAAATAGAACTTTAATTCCGTAGAAAAGGACTTAAAAATTTGAAACATTCTTTGATCTCCTTTTGCAGCGTAGTCGGCCTCAAGGGCCGACAACTCCTGCAACTAGTGGTTAATTATCGCTTTTGATACTTTAAGAATAGGAAAGTTCGCCATTGCTTCTGGCAACTCTTCGACAGTAAAACGATGAGAAATCAGCGACTCTACATCCACCACTTTTTTTGCAATAAGTGAAATAGCTTCTTCATGGGTAAATGGGTTCACGAACGAACCCTTAATGGTAAGTTCTTTTGAAAAAATTTCAAATGGCGAAACAGAAATAACAGTTTCTGGCGCTGCCACCCCAAAAAGTAACACTTGGCCGCCTTTTGCTGCTGATTTAACCGCCAATTCCATACTATCCGCTCTGCCCACACATTCAATCACAACATCTGCTTCTAGCTTAGAAGCATTTATTGGATGGACCACGTCATCAGCTCCCAGCTTATAAAGAAGCTCTCTTTTGTTCTCCGCAGGTTCACTCACAATGATAGAATCAACATTTTGCTGTTTGACCAATTGTAAAAACAATTGTCCAATAAAACCGCCGCCAATAATGAGTACCTTACTTAAGGGTGACAACTCAACCTTCCTAAATCCATGTAAAACACAGCCTAAGGGTTCGACAAGCGCAGCCTCTTCAAAAGTCATTTGGTCTGGGAGCTTGTAACAATTGGCATCGGGCACAACACAATACTCACCCATGCCGCCATCCCTTGTTACACCTACCGCCTGAAGATGATTACATAAATGTGCTCGGTTGCTGCGGCAATACTCACATGTACCGCAATAGATGTTCGGATCAATCGAAACTCGATCCCCTTTTTGGAGGGTTGATACTTCTGCACCTACTTCCACTACTTCCCCTGCCAATTCATGACCGAGAACAATTGGCGGCTGGACTTCAGCAGAACCGGGATGACCATGATAAATATGCTGATCTGTACCGCAAATTCCACAGCTTTTCACCTTTACAATGACCTCTTTTGGTGATGGAGAACGATAGTTCCAATCCATTACCTCTATTTGCTTTGTTCCTTGTAAAACCGCTGCTTTCATACGAGTTCCCCCTCTGTTTTCACACTATTAATAGCCTTCACTCTCAAGGTCTCCCAAGGAACGTCTTTTCCCTCAGCCTGTTCAACCTTAATCGTTCTGCTCTCATTCGGCAGTAAATCAAAGAAGTTATCCTCGATTACAAGCTGCTCCATATCCATTTCAATCGTTACCATTCGCGCGAGCATATTCGTAGATACCGTTAACTCCTTTTTCTCCTGATCAACCGTAACCGTTAATTTCGACTCTTCTAATCTGATATCCTTTTGATCACGGAAGTAATAGAAGTTTTCATAGGTTTTATTATTTTTGGAACTGAGGACGATAACAGCCTCTTCTGGCAGAATTCCGGCTAATGCATCTTGTTCCAATACTGCAGCCACTTGTTTCGAAACATTCGGTTCGATGGAAACCATCCATTGCTTTGAAAATACTTTTTCGCCATTAAATTGATAAACGGCCAGCTCAATTTCATCCTCATAGGTTTCTAACCGATCATTTACAACCCAAACCTTCATCTCCATGCCTGGTTCATGATCAAGCGTTAAAAGAACCGGACTATAGAACTTTCTTGCATAATGATAGGAAGCCTTTGGCAATAAATAATAATCGATAACTGACCAGCTTGTACCCGGCCAGCAGTCATTTAACTGCCAAAATAACGCACCGCTTGTATGTGGTTTATTACGCCTGTAATGTTCGATTCCATACTTCAAACCTTCCGCTTGTGTTAACATCGAATAGGAAATGTACTCATCTAAATCCTTAGGTACTCCTGTATACCCTTCCATTAGCAAAATTCCTTTTGGATGATGAATATCCTTATTGCGATACGCCATTTCTTCGCTTCCCCAGTAAAATTGATCCTTCGGGATATTTCGCTCTAATGTATAGCGATTAGAAGAAGCATGCATGCCAAATTCACTTGCAAAGAGTGTGGTATCATTTTTAAAATTTTTAAATGACAGCCCTTCGACACTGTAATTCACTTTCTGTGGTTCCCCAAATGTCCTCGGCTCTATATTGCCGTGCCAAACCTGCCAATTATGCGTATCTCCCTCGTCCCTTGAGTTATGATCATTTCCGCCAAATGGTGAGCTTGGCCAAAACAGACGCGTTGGGTCAAGTTCTTCAAGTAATTCAGGCATTAATTCATGATAGATTTTTTCACCATAAAAAGGATGCGTAATTTCACCTGATGAATACAACGCTTCATAGAGCCAATCATTCTCATTGTTTCCACACCAAAGAGCCAAGCAAGGATGATTACGCAGCCGTTTGACGACATGAATAATTTCTTCTTTAACGTTGGCCATAAAGTTCTTATTGTAATCCGGATACAGAGCACACGAAAACATGAAATCCTGCCAGACTAAAAGGCCAAGCCGATTACACTCGTCATAAAAAACCTCTTTTTCATAGATACCGCCACCCCATACACGAAGCATATTCATATTTGCATCTTTCGACATCTTGATTAAGTGCTTGTAACGGGAATCTGGAACGGCTCCAATGAAGCTATCGATTGGAATCCAATTAGCGCCTTTCGCAAATACCTTTTCACCATTTAAAACAAAGGAAAAACTATGATTGCCGTTTTCGTCTTTTCGTTGGACTTCGATGGTTCTGATCCCAAAGACTTCTTGTTTTTCATCCACTTTCACACCACCCGCAAGCAATTCAACCTTTAGTTGATAAAGATGAGGCGTGCCAATATCATGTGTCCACCATAGCTTTGGATTTTCCACTTCCAATAGCACTGTTGCGTGTTTGCGGTCTACTTTTACTTTAGTAGAGTAACTTTCTGCCCCAAAGGAGAGGTTAACAAAGACCTCATAATCCTTGTTTTTTGTATGTGCATCCACTTCAATATCTACTTCGACAATTGCATTTTCTGGAGAAATCGATTTCGTTTTCGCAAAGATATGATCAATTTTCGCAAAAGTTCTCTTCTCTAAATGAACATCCTTCCAAATCCCTGCAGCAACTAACCGAGGACCCCAGTCCCAGCCAAAATGACTTTGTGCTTTCCTCGTCCAGATTCTTTTCTTGCTAAATCCTGACCAATAATACTGAACCTTGTCTTTCACATGAACATGAATTGGATCAAATTTAACCGCCAGAACATTTTTCCCTTGCTTCAGCTCCCGAGAAACCTCAAAGCTGTGACTGATAAACATATTTGAGGTTGAACCTAGCTCCACACCATTTAAATAAACCGTAGCAAATGTGTCCAAACCTTCAAAAATCAACTCATAGCGGTGGTCTTTACTAACTTCATCATTGAACTCAAAAGTATTGCGATACCACCAAACCTTGTCCTCTACCCACTGACATTTCAAATCATTGTGTCCGAAAAAAGGATCATCAATCAGGTTTCGGTCAATCAGTGTTGAATGCACATCACCAGGTACTGATGCTGTCATCCAGAAGTAATCAATATATTCAGGTGCAGCGACCTCAAGATCACGACCGGTCCCCACATCAAAATATTTTATTTTCCAGTTATCATTCATTTTCATAATACGTCACCTACCATTGTAAAATGCTTACGAAATCTCAGGTTTACTAGTGAAGCCTATATACGCTAAAAACATATTAAAAAGGCCAAAATCAGTCACGCGATTTTGGCACTTATTTTTTCAAATTATCGATAAGTCAATGAATCTAAGATTTCTTTTAAGCTTAATTCCACACAAGCCATGGATGTATCAGCCACGCCGTAGAACATTTTAACTACATCACCTTCAACGACAGCCCCACATGAAAAGACTACATTTCCAAAGAAACCTTCTACCTCATAATCTGCTTCAGGCTCTAGAATCGGTTGATTTGAACGAGCAATGACTTTAGTTGGATTTTCTAAATCAAGTAATACTGCTCCCATACAATAGCGGTGATCGTCAGTTGCACCATGGTAAAGCTCCAGCCAGCCTTTTTCTGTCTTAAATGGAACAGCACCTCCGCCCATGCGTGCGCTATCCCACATTCCCGGACGTAACCCTAGTAAATGCTTGTGGTTACCCCAGTGCAAGAGATTTGTGGATTCAGCAATCCACATTTCTGGCATCCCTACACTTTTTGGTACAGGACGGTGAATCGCATAGTATTTTCCATTAATTTTTTCTGGAAAAATTAATACGTCTTTATTTTCCGGTGCAAAAATCATTCCATGATGTTCAGTTGTTATGAAGTCTTTTGTGGAAACCATCGATTCTCCTACACCAACAGGTGAAACAGCACTAAAATAGATATAATAAGTATCTTCAATTTTAGTAATCCTTGGATCCTCTATCCCAAATGTTTCTAACTCATTAGATGGATAAACAAACGGTTTCTCATCAATTGTGAAATGATGACCACCATCTTTGCTCCTTGCAATCCGTAAGTATGCTATAGATGTTAAATATTCAAATCCTTGTGTGTCCCCGCTTTTTCGAATCACACGTGGATCAGAGAAGTCAAAGGTAGGATCATCTAAACGGAATTCTAAAATCTCTAGTTCGTTTGTTGTAGGATTATAAATAGGTGCTTTCACAATATTAGCGTCTTCGCTGATTGGGCGCTCTGCTACACGAAGAAGCATAATAATTTCATCGTTATAGGTGGTAATCCCTGCATTAAATGCACCAATAACTTCAAAATCAGCTCGATGTGGTTTCACATCTGCTGGAGTGACTAATGGGTTCTCTTCATATCTATATACATTCATGTTATTTACTCCCTCTATAGTTTTATCGGAATTATTGCTCGTATTGTAAAAACGGATCGACGATGGTAATTTTTTGAGCTTCAGCATCACTAATTCCTGCATAAACATCAGCCGTGCCATCTTGTTTTCGAACTAACCCGCCGCTAAACACGACATCCACTAAGTCTGGGCGCTTCGTTGGACCAGGAAGGAACTGACTTCTTGTTGCGATTAGCTCCATATCAGTGAATATTCCCGTATCCGGGTCAAGCGCAAACACCATTGGATAATAGTGGCGGTTTCCTTCGCCATCAAAGGAGGCAACATGTCCCAATACTCCAACAAGACCATTAGCTAAAAGGTGCGGCTCGTTCGCTCCGCCCCATTCTTCGTCAATGAACTGTTCTTGAAGTAATGGCGCTTCGTTGACCACATCAATGGTCAGTTCAGATAATGAAGAGATCCGAGTCCAGCCAATTTTTCCTCTTCCGCCCTTTTCACCCTGAGGTCTTGTTAATACCCCAATGCTTCCATCTTTTAGTTCAACAAGTCGAAGGTCTTTCATCCCGTCTGGACCTTTTGCAAATTCTTGTAAACTTGCAATCGATTGACCTTTATAAAAAACAGTTCTCCAGCCAAGTTGTCCTTCAGTAGTTGGATGAGGGAAAATTTGAACGCCCCCCACTACTAGCTCTCCAGCAATTCGAGTAAAGAAAGGATCTTGTAACTCAAGAACGGGCGCCTTTTCTCTTGGAACCCACTCATTGTTTCTCTCGACAAAGAAGTATACATTGGAATGTTCACTGTCACGTGACTCCACTCGTCCGGCAATGACAAGCTCCCCTTCATCTTCAAACGGCGCACTAATATTATAGACATCATTTTCACCAATGCCTGAGAATACAATTTTTTCAGGATTGGTTGGTTGTGTTTTCGAAGTATATTCCTCTAAAAGCTGTTCACAAGTTTGAGCATTACCTTTCCTTAACAAGGCCATTTCCTATATCCCCCTTTAAGATCATTGCTTCATTCGCTAAAATTCTTATGACGTTTTCGCCATCCAACGTCGTTCTCTTCGTCGAAAGTAACAACTTCATATCAGCTACTACATCAAGCGTTTTTGATTGATTAGTGAAATTCAAAACTACTAATATATTTTCAAATGAATCCGTTCTGACGAAATAGATCATTCCATCTTGATTCCGTAAAAATTCATAATCTCCGTACTGTAGAGATGAATGTTCCTTTCGCAGTTTCAACAAACTTTTATAAAAAGAAAACATCGATTGCGGATCATTTATCTGGTCTTCAACAGTAACTTTGTCTGCATCCTTCGGAACAGTAATCCACGGCAGCCCGTCTGAAAAGCCGACATTGTCATGTGAATTCCATTGCATCGGGGTACGTGACATATCGCGGGATTTTTCATTCGCAATAACTAGGGCCTCCTCATGTGACTTACCCGCTTGTAATGCGAATTTATAGCCCATGATCCCTTGAACATCCTTCATTTTCGATATATCGTCTGTAACCCAATCTCGCATTCCAATTTCATCGCCGAAGTAAATGAACGGAACGCCCTTTGCTGTAAGCATCAAGGCAGCAACTAGTTTAGCCCGATCCTCATCGCCGCCAAATCGTGAAATATGCCGGGACATATCATGACTTGAAAAGAACAAAGTTGGAATTTGAGTGGAATCATAAGCTTGCTCAGTTCCCACTAATTGCTGATAGAGCTTATCCGCATCAAACTTTTCCATGCTTCCGATATTAAAATTAAAGACAACATCTAATTTGTTAAGACCAGAGTATTGCTTAAGAATATCCAGTTCCTCGGAACCAACCTCACCAACGAGAAATTTATCCGGATACTGATGAACAAAATCGGCAATTTCCTCAATAACAGTTAAAACACCCTCCTGGTCCTTATCATATAAATGGATTTGTTCCTCATCATATGGATTGTCTATAAACGAATCATTTACCTTTAAGAAGTTGATGACATCTAGCCGGAAACCATCGATTCCCTTTTCAAGCCAAAACTTCATCACATCAAACATGGCATATTTCACTTCAGGATTGGCCCAATTTAAATCAACCTGTTCCTTCGCAAAGGCATGGTAATAATATTGGTTCGTCTCACTGTCATATTCCCATGCAGAGCCTCCAAAGAAAGATTCCCAATTGTTCGGCTCATCTCTCCAAATATACCAATCTCGTTTCGGATGTTCCTTTGACGACTTTGATTTTTGGAACCATTGATGTTCAGAAGAAGTGTGATTGAGTACTAAATCTGCAATTACCTTGATACCACGTTGATGTGCTTCTTGTATAAACGTTTCAAAATCCGCCATCGTTCCATAATCCGGATCGATCCCATGATAGTCGGAAATGTCATAGCCGTTATCGACCTTTGGTGATGGATAAAACGGAGTCAGCCACAATCCGTCAATTCCCAATTCTTTAAGATAGTCGAGTTTAGAGGTAATCCCAGCAAAGTCACCGATTCCATCACCATTTCCATCTTTAAAGCTCGGCATGTAGATTTCATAAAATGTCGATTTTTTCCACCATTTAACCATTGTGTAAGAACTCCAATTCTTTTACTTAAGTGTAAACTGCATACCTTCTTGGAACTTTTTCGCGAACAGCAAGAAAATAATAATGATCGGAAGTGTTAACAACACAGATGCTGCGTACATCGGACCTGGATAGCCGCCGTACGGACCGAACATTTGTGATAAAAGGACGTTCAGCGTTAGCATATTATCGCTCTTCGCCACTAACATATCCCATAACAATTCAGTCCATCTTTCCATAAACAAGAATAAGAAGATAACAGTCGTAATCGATTTCGACATTGGCAGCACGACTTTAAACATAATTTGCAATTCACTCGCACCATCTAATTTTGCTGCTTCAATAAATGTATCTGGTATCGCCTTAAAGAAGTTCGTATACATAAACACCGCCCACAAACTCATCGCTTTCGGCAAAATCATTCCCCAAT
Organism: Bacillus sp. ISL-75; assembly: GCF_018613095.1. Classification (NCBI taxonomy): domain Bacteria; kingdom Bacillati; phylum Bacillota; class Bacilli; order Caryophanales; family Bacillaceae; genus Bacillus; species Bacillus sp. ISL-75. The sequence goes on along the minus strand of NZ_JAGGQX010000017.1, from coordinate 103,328 downwards.
AAGAGTCATACATTCCGAGTCGTTGAATCACAAGGAACGTCGGAATTAACAAAATGATCGCTGGGAAAAACATTTGAAATAAAATAACGTTATTAACTGTGTCTCTTCCTTTAAAGGGCATTTTCGCTAATGCATAAGCAACCATTACCCCAGTTACCATCATTAAAAAGGTTGAAGCACCTGAAACAATAAAACTGTTAATAAACGCATTAAGCCATGGCCTCGGGATGACCGCTTCTCCTCCACCGAGCAGCCATTGATACGATTTCAAACTGTACTCTGTTGGAATTAGCTTCTTATCTACTTGGTCCCAATCAGCAAAAGAATTTAATACCATATAAATATACGGAAAGATCATAATCAGTAAGAGAACAACGGCAATTAGGTAACGAAACCATAATCCATTTTTCTTAGCTCCACCCATTTCGTTTCCCCCACATTTCTAAGAGTTTTCGAATGATTAAAATTGAAACAAACGTTACTACCGAAGCGATAATTGCAATCGCTGAAGCATAGCCTGCTTGAAGATTTGAGAACGCTCTTGTAAAAATCTCCATTTGCCATGTATTGGTTGCAAAATTTGGTCCACCGCCTGTTAATTGGTAAACCTCTGTGAAAATACCAAACGTAACTCCGATTGATAAAATTAATACGGTGAATAAAGCAGGGTAAAGGAGCGGGAAAGTAATTTTCCAGAAACGCTGCCAAGGAGTTACCCCATCAATCATCGCCGCTTCGTATACTTCCTTACTAATGCTCTCAAAACCTGAAGTTAAAATAAGGGCGTAGTACCCGGTGAATTTCCAAGCGATAATCATTGCAACCACAAAGAGTGCTGCAAACGGACTTCCAAGCCAATTAATATCTAATCCAAGGGAGTCTCGCAAGAATTCATTTACCGGACTGTTGTACGATAAAATCCCTTTTACGATAAATGATGATACAACCCCAGATGCTAAATAAGGCAGGAAAAAACCAATTAAAAATAGCCCTTTAAATTTAGGTAATCCTTGAACGATTAAGGCAACGATAATCGAAGATGCCACAACCAACGGTACAAATAAAGCCATAAATTTAAAGCTTACAAAAAATGCACTTTGAACACCTGGGCTCTTGAAAGCCTCCATGTAATTTTCCAATCCAACAAAACTAAAAGTTGGTGCAATTAAATTCCAATCGGTAAAGGATAAAAACAGTGACCACCCCAGTGGGATTAGAAAGAAAACGACCGCATATATAAGATAAGGACTGGCAAATAGCCAGCCCATCCTTCCTTGCTTAGTGCTCATTATTTAAGAGCCCCCTCAATTGCTTCTTGCATATCCTTCCAGGCAGTTTTCGGATCTTTCTCACCTTTGACCACTGGATTAAAAGCATGTTGACCAATTAATGTTTGGATATCATTGTATTTCGCGTTATCCATTGGAGGGACACCATTTGGAACGGCAGCTGCATATGGTTGTAATGCAGGGTTTTTGTCAAAGAACGCTTTAAACGCATCATTTGATGTTAAATCATCACGAGCAGGTGGTAAGCTTGTCTTTTCAAGCCATTTCGCATCATTTTTAGGGTTCGAATATACCCACTTAATGAATTCCATCGCTGCTTTTTGTTCTTCTTTTGTTGCAGAAGCGTAAACAACTAGACCTTTTGTATCAGCAAACGTTTTAACATTGGCAGTATCCATACCATCTGGTACAGGTGGTGCTGCTAAAGTATAAGTTTCGTTGAATTTCATATCCGGGAATTTTTCTGCCCAGTAAGGAATAGTCCAAGGACCAACATCGACGAAAATTCCTAACCCACTTTCAAACGGATCTTTTGACTGTCTTGTTAATAATGCATCTGCTTTACGTAGATCATCCATTAAGCCAAGTACCTGTTCGCCAGCTTTTTTATCAGCAGTGAATTTCGTTCCTTCAACAAACTTGTTACCGTTTGATGCAGCATCATACAACATGAAGAAGTCGAACCATCTTTTCCAAGCTGTTGGGTCGGCAAGGTCTGCTTTTGCCCATAGATATTTCTTTGGATATTTTTCCTTTAATTTCTTCGCCACATCTAACATTTCGCTATATGTTTTTGGCGGCTCGTTATAGCCAAGTTCTTTTAAAATGTCCAATCTCCAACCAAATAACATCGCATTGGAGTAAATTGGTAATACGTATTGGTGGCCGTCAGCGAATTCCCAGCTCTTCATAGTATTTTCCATGTTACGGTTTTTCTTAACTTCGTCCCATCCATCTAACTCATCTAATGGAACAAGTGCTTTACTGTCAGATAATTGAGCGGCAAAACCACGGTTAATATTTTCAGACATGGTTGGTGCACTTTTACCAGCGATTGCCGATTGAATACTTGCTTCAGATGTCGGGCTTTCCTTCATCGGACTAACATTAACTTTGATTTTAGGATTTTCCTTCGTAAACTCTTCTGCTACTTCCTTCCAATACACTTGCTGTGTTGGGTTTGGAGCAGCCCAGAATTCAATCGTTGTTACTCCATCTTTCGTGCCCGTACTTTTCTCCTTATTACCTGTAGAACAGGCAGCAAGACCAGAAACTGTAAGCGAAGCTGCGAATAAGATTGATGCTACTTTTTTCATTTTCATCTTCTATTCCTCCAATGACTAATATCTAATCCAATCTTTTATAAAAGTAGTAATGCCCTAATCAATTAGTAAACTAAACAAATTATTACATTGGTTCCAATGGCGTCATTTCCTCATCTGACAGCGCTACCAATAGCTTTCAAAAAAAAGTATACTATTTGTAATCCAAGTCAAAAATTATGGTATTAACCGAAACCCCTCATTTCTCAACATGCAATAATATAATTACAAAACAAAAAAATAATTATTTAGTAACGTTATTAACCACCTAACAAATGCAATTATTGCACCTTATTTTCATAATGTCAACTATTAATCTTTAGATTATAAAGTTGAAAATGAATAACTTACAATGATCGTCATATACACGACTATTGTAATTTTCAGTATGTAACGTTACAATGTAATTACAAACAATTACATTTAATTATTATGATATACATTAAGGGAGAACAAAGAAATGGAAAAAAAAGTGACCATGCAGGATATAGCGGATCGGTTAAATATCTCGAAAAACTCCGTTTCCCAAGCATTATCTGGAAAGCCGGGAGTTAGCGACGAAACCCGAAGGCTTGTACAAAATACTGCGGATGAACTAGGTTATTCCTATTCTAATAGTAGGAATCAAAAGCAAGTTGAAAAAAAGACACTAAAAAACATCGCTCTAATTGCTTCTGATTATGCTTTTTCCCTCAAAAGCTTTTTTGGTGAAATTTACTTAAGTATTGAAAAAGAACTGCGAGCACGTGGGATGAATTTATTTATTGAACCAATTGATAGCATTTCAATCGAAAATTTAACGCTTCCTTCTTTATTAACAAATCATGAAATTGATGGAGTTATAATCTTATCTCATATTAGTACAGACTACACCGCGAAAATTATTAGTACTGGTATCCCTACGGTTTTAATTGATCATCATGAACCTTCCTTACAGTCCGATTCGATTCTGACAAACAATCGCTTTGGAGCATTTACGGCTGTCGAGCATCTCATACAACTTGGACATCAGGACATAGCCTTTGTCGGTGACGTTGATATTTCTCCAAGCTATCAAGAGAGATTAGAAGGATACTTACTTGCTTTACGAAGATATAGGAAACAACCTAAGGAAGCATTCATGTTTACAAACGCACAGGAAAATTTAAATGAAATCAATTTATTCATCGATAACCTTGATGACCAGCCTTCCGCGTGGTTTTGCGTGAACGATGGCCACGGATTTCTAGTGACATCCGTTTTACAGCAAAAAGGCTTCAAGGTACCTGAAGATGTCTCTGTATGCAGTTTTGACAATGGACAATTATCACAAATTGCCACTCCTGCGATTACGACAATGGATATTGATTTAAATTATTTTGGTAAAAAGGCAGTCGAACGGCTTTGTTGGAGAATGGAAAACAAAGATGAACCGATCCAGGAGATCCTGTTACCTACCAAATTAATCATAAGAGAGTCCACTGCTCAGAAAAAACAACAATCATCGGAGTGATTCATTTGAAAACCATTTATATTATTTCTGGACCTTGCGGAGTGGGTAAATCCACTCTTGCAAAAGAACTAGCACGAACAGTAAAGAAAAGTGCCCTTATTAAAGGCGATAACTTCCTCTCGATGTATGAGGAAGCCTCTGCACCGCCTTGGGAAGAAAATTTAGTAATCATGTGGAAAAATATGCTTTCAGTAACGCAAACATTGATTCAACATGATTACAACGTCATTATCGATATTGTTGTGGAAGATGAGTTAGAGTGGTTCTGCAAGCATTTTGCATATCTGAATCTAAAAATTAAGTATGTGGTTTTGCGGGCTGATGAGAACATATTATTAGAACGCTTAAATAAACGGGGTGATCAATTTTTAATTGACCGCTCCTTATTTTTGCTAAATCAACTTGAGAATTCACCAGCAAATAAGAAACATCTTTACGACACCACTCATAAAAGCCCGACTGAAATATTAAAGGATATTATGAATTCTTCTGATTTTGATTTAGATATTTCAAAATAGTATAGCATTTTCAAAAGGAGGTCCTTCATGACCAATTCAAATAGTGCACCAGAAATCAACCTATCTCTCGTGAAACGGTTGATTTCCGGACAATTTCCGCAATGGGCAGACCTTCCCCTTGAGCCGTTCAACTCCACCGGGACGGAAAATGCAATCTATCGGCTTGGTGAGGATATGTTCGTGCGATTACCTCTTGGCGATTGGGCCATCCAGCAGGTGGAGAAGGAGCAACGGTGGCTTCCGTTCCTCGCCCCGCACCTACCGATTACCATCCCTACACCGCTCGCGTTTGGGTTGCCCGCCGAGGGTTACCCCTGGCGCTGGTCTGTATATCGATGGATCAAGGGTGAAAACGCAATTATGGGGCACATCGACAATCCATACCAAGCGGCGACTGAACTGGCTGAATTTGTAACTGCTCTGCAGCGGATTAATCCCGCCGGCGGTCCGCCCCCAGGGCATCACAACTTTGGACGCGGCCTGCCACTTGCCATGCGAGACGATGGTGTCCGCGAAGCAATTGCAAATCTGCACAACACGATTGATACCGATGCGGCAACCCTAGCGTGGGAATCAGCCCTCCAGACACCCGTGTGGGACGGACCACCCGTCTGGATCCACGGAGATCTCCTTCCCGGGAACCTCCTTGTCGAACAAGGGCGACTCGGTGCCGTCATCGACTTCGGTGGACTTGGCGTGGGAGATCCCGCAACTGACTGGATGTTCGCGTGGAATTTGCTTTCCGTCGAAAACCGGGAAATGTTGCGTGCAGCGCATTCAGTTGACGACGCAACCTGGGCACGAGGGCGTGGCTGGGCATTGTCAGTAGGACTGATTGCCCTTCCTTACTACCAAAGCAGCAATCCCGTGTTCGCCGGAGTCGCCCGTCGTCTTATTGATGAAGTTCTCGCCGATTACAAGAAAGGCGTATGATTTGAAGTTACTTTACCGAAAAGTTTTTGCTTTTTATAAAAGACAATAATGGGGATTCACGGTAATCAGACAAGATTACCGTGAACCCCCAAAAATTCCGCTTCCAGGCATATTTTTCCCAAAAATAAAACATTCAATTATGATTCAAGCTCTTCTTGTGTAGGAGACTCAAAAAGGAGCATGTACTCTTTAAGGTTTTCCTCAAGTAACCGAAAAGTACCTGGAGGAAGTTTAGCATTCCTTCCCGCCAAGCGCTCTAAAAGAATCTCTTCAGGCACATCTAAAAAATGAAGTTTAAAGTCAACCCCTAACTCTGCTGCTCTCGCGCGAAAATCATCTCGCTCGCTGCGACCCCACAATCCAAAGTCTAAAATCACATCAACTCCCAGAACTAACACTCTAGCAGCAACATCCCAAAGAAGACTTTCCACTAAGTCGTGCCTAGCATCGTGATCCTTATCATCCATATCGTGTCCAAATAAGCGAATATGCCATTCATCTGGAGTTAGTCTTAGTGCAGAATATTGCTTTTCAAGCTTTCTTGATAGTGTGGTTTTGCCACTACACGGAAGACCAACCATTAAATGCAGTGTCGTCACAGTCCACACCCCCATTCCAATGTCCATTTTTCACTATCCGTTTTATAGTTTAGTCGTGTTCCTTTCTATCATTTCGGTAGTAAGCAATATCTTCTCAAACGGTTTTTCCATATTTTCGATTCGTCGATAGAGCTGTACCACCGAGCGATTTGCAAAATACTCTTTGTTTATCGCAATCGTCGAAAGCTGAGGTAAAGAAAGTGTTGCATAAATAGAATCGTCAAACCCACAGACAGAACATTGCTCAGGTACGTGAACCCCAAGTTTATCCAAGCTTCGAGTAATCAAAAAACCGATGTGATCATTTGCGCAAAACCAGGCATCTGGCAACAAGTGTAATGACTGGATATAGGCATTTACCAAAGACTCCTGCTCATTTACATGGTGGTTTATCCATTGACTTTCAACAGAAAGCCCCTCTTCCTCCATCGCATCACGAAATCCTTCAAATCTTTCACGATAGCTCGGTGACTTTGCTATTTCTCCGATAAAGCCAACCGACCTCGCTCCTTTAGTTATCAATTGTTTAGTAGCTAGATAAGCTCCCTTTCTGTTATCCGTCAAAACAGAATCCACATTCAGATTAGGATCATGATGATCGACCAAAACAACTGGAATACCCGATTGAATGATCGCTTGAATGAACTCCTTTCGAAGATGAGATAGTATCAGGAGTCCATCTACCTTTTTTTCAGTTACAAAGGAAGGCAATATCAAGTTTTCTTCACTTTCCTTATCCACTGCATGAAGCAATAAATGGCCTTCTCTGCTTTTGATTTCCTTTTCAATATGTAAATTAATCACACCAAAAAAGGTGTTCTCAGCAAATATTTCCTCTCTAGCAATTAATCCGATCATGTGAGCAGACTTTATAGTGGTTTTCGTTTTCAACTTTTCCATCGGGTACCCAATTTCCAGTGCTGTGACCAACACCTTCTCCCGTAATTCTTCACTTACACCTGCCCGTCCCGTTAATGCCAGAGACACAGAGTTCTTTGAAATTCCTAGATGATCAGCAATTCGTTGCATCGTGGGTTTCCTCATTGTAACCCTCCCAATTTGATATCCTTTTTATATGGTACAAATTTTGTCAAGTGATTGTCAAGTAGAGTTATTTTCAACAAAATACCCCTAATAGTGGTAATTATCTCCCGAATTATAACCATTACTTTCGATCCATTTAATTGACAAAACAATATTGTAAATTGATAAATCACGTGACAGGTGGTAAAATGAATCGACACCATGACACCGCTTACAATTTATTATCATATAGGGGGATATTATGAAAGCATTTCAATGGATTCTTGCTTTACTTCTAGTATTTAGCTTGTCTGTTCCAACAGGAGCTAAAGCCATGGAAACCGAAAAGGTTGAGGTTAATCTTGATCACCTTGATTTTTTGAATGAAGAAGTCACCATCGATGGGAAGGACATGTTAATTACCCATATTTATTCGGAATATCCCGATTATAACTGGGTTGATGCATCAGGAGAAGGAATTGCCTGCGTTGACGATGTAGCCCGGGCAGCGATAGTTTATTTAAATCATTATGAACAAACTGGCAATATGGAATCGCTGGACAAGGCAAAAAAAGCATTAAACTTTGTCATGCATATGCAAGCTGAAGACGGAGAATTTTATAACTTTATTAATCGTGATTTTTCCATCAATACCGATGGCCCTACTAGTAAAAAGTCTTTTGACTGGTGGGCAGCTCGAGGTATGTGGGCACTCGGCCATGGATATAAAGTCTTCTCGAAGGCTGACCCTGCTTATGCAAAAGAATTAGAGAATAGCTTTTTACTAGCAAATGATGCCCTTCAGAGAAAAGTAAACAAAAATTATGGTGAATACACGGAGATCCATGGCTACAAAATCCCTGCCTGGATCGGTGGATTTGATGCAATGTCTAACAGTTTACTAGGTTTAGCAGAATTTTATAGCGTCAAGACCCTTCCCGTAATCAAGGATTCCATGCTCAAAGTCGGACGAGGACTCGAAGAATATCAATTCGGTTCAGCCGATCAGTATCCTTTTGGCGCTCATTTAGATTGGGAAGGATCCCCTACTCTCTGGCATGCATGGGGTAGCGGTCAATCTTTCGCTCTTGCTAAAGCCGGATCCGTATTGAAGAAGAAAGAATGGATTGATTCTGCTAAACAAGAAGCGGACCAATGGTTTAGTCATCTCCTTGTGTCTGGCATGATTAAAGAAATGGCACCTACCGCAACAAAAGATGAACAAATTGCTTATGGAGTCAATATGCTTACTCAGGCATTTGCAGAATTGTATAAAGCATCCCATCAGAAAAAATATGCCCAGTATGCTGGTATCACAGCTTCCTGGTTCACTGGCAACAATGATGCAAACTTTGTGATGTACGATTCAAATACAGGAAGAGGTTATGACGGATTAAATGGAGTGACTGGAAAAGTGAACAGGAACTCCGGTGCAGAATCAACGATTGAAGCCTTACTTGCTATCCAGGCTGTGCAAGTGATTCCACAAGCGAAGAGTATGCTTCATGTGAAAACAACTGAAAGGCACACGACAGAAGTTTATGAAGCTGAAGGGTTCACAGCACAAGAAGGAACGCCCGAAATCATCACTCCCGCTAGTCCATGGACAGGTGATGCACTTTACAGCGGAAAAGTAGTGAAATTATCTAAGAATGATAGTATCAAATTAGAAGTTGAACCTAAGAAAAAAGGAGAGTACCTCCTGTACGCAGCTCTAGAGAGAAAACATTCTCAAGAAGCAATAAATTTGGAAGTTCGCGTGGATGATCGTCTGATCCGTACCGTCCCAGTATCCGACTCTCCAGACTCTGATTATTTAACGCTAGTGAAATTAACTGAGCCAATCAAACTTGATACAAACAAACATAAGGTTACTCTTACGCTAAAATCCAACAGCAGTGAAGCGTTATTGGTAGATAATCTAGTGCTTCAACCAGTTGCGGAATACGCCACATTCACCAAGGGAAATGGAGAATCCTATAAACTGGAACGGAATTTGGTAAAAGGGAAGAATAAATTAAAGTTAGTTCCAGCAAAAAAATAAATAACCTATTTTCCACTTAAAGCAAACACCCTTGTCTACTTCTTGGACAAGGGTGTTTGCTTATTTTTACTAGATTAGTTGCCTTACATCGTAGAAAAATGTTTTTTAACAACTTCATATATATATATAATTTATATCTGTGCGTTTTCAATGATAGTTGTAATTCCTAGCCCACCTGCAATACATAATGTGATAAGCCCATATCTTTTTCCTGTTCTTTCTAGTTCATGTAAAGCTTTTGTTGCTAGAATGGCACCTGTGGCACCAATTGGATGCCCCATGGCAATGGCACCACCGTTAGGATTCACCTTTTTTAGATCAAGTTTTAATTCTTTTATTACAGCTAAAGCTTGTGCAGAAAAAGCTTCGTTTAATTCAATTAAATCAATATCGGCTAATTTCAAACCAGCTATTTGAAGTGCTTTCAAAGTTGAATTTACTGGACCGATTCCCATAATATTTGGTGAGACTCCGACAGCTGCTTGAGCAATTACTCTTGCTTTTGGTTTTTTACCCAGTCTCCTCGCTTCTTCCTCTGACATAAGGACGAGAGCAGCTGCACCATCATTTCGACCACTACTATTTCCCGCTGTTACTGTTCCATTTTCCTTAAAGACTGGTTTTAACTGAGCTAATTTTTCTAAACTAGTTTCTCTTGGATGCTCATCCACTTTAAACTCAGTCACACCTTTTCTTGTTTTTATTCGATATGGAACGATTTCTTGTAAGAATATCTCTGTCGAAATTGCCCTTTTCGCATTTTCTTGACTTCTTAAGGCAAATTCGTCCTGTTCCGTTCTTGAAATAGAATACATTTCCGCTAAATTTTCGGCTGTCATCCCCATTGTTAACATGCCATAATCTTCAACTGGCTGTGAACCTGGCTGGCTTTCTGTATTTGGGTCCAATAACTGGCCATTGCCCGATTTCAATCCAAAACGAATATTTCTCATATAATACGGAGCTGTACTCATTGATTCTGCTCCACCTGCAATAATGACCTTCCCTAGACCACATTGAATTTGTTGACTAGCTGAATTGATTGCTTGTATCCCTGATCCACATTGACGATGAACGGTATAACCGGGTATTTCAACAGGAAAACCTGCTCGGAGTAAAGCGATTCTTGCTAAATTTGATGCATCAGTACTTTGTTTTGCTTGTCCCATTATTACTTCATCTATCATATCTTTTGAAATATCCGCTCGCTTAACCACTTCGTCAAGGACTGTAGCTGCTAAAAAGTCAGCAGGAACATTTTCTAATGCTCCCCCTAGTTTCCCGATAGCGGTTCGAACCGAGTCAATAATAACGACATTAGTCACTTTTTCGACACCCTTATATTTTATTTTTTCCTTCTTAATATCCTTACAAATTAATTTATACTTCCTACAAATTCTCTTGAATAATGTTTTAGTTTTTCTTTATCAATTTCCATGCCGAACCCTGGTCCTTTTGGAATTTTCAATTCAAAATTCTCATATTCAATTTGATTTACTGTTACATTGTCTTTAAATAGAAGTGGACCAAATAGTTCTGTTCCGAATGTTATTTCTGGGATCGTAGAATAAAGCTGTGCACAAATGGCCGTTCCTAATGATGATTCGATCATGGTTCCACCATACATCGGAATTCCAGCTGCTTCTGCAATCGCCGCTACTTTCTTAGTTGCCGTTAGTCCTCCTGCTTTCGGAACTTTTAGAGCAAATACATCGGCCGCTCTATGCTTTGCAATTTGATAAGCTTCTTGAATCGTTCCAAGTGATTCATCTGCCATAATTGGTACTTTAAATCGCAAGGATAATTTCGACATCCCTTCATTATTCCAACGAACTAAAGGCTGTTCAATCACGTCCACGCCGCCATTTTCTAATGCTTCTATTCAATATAGAGATGTTACTTCATCCCAGGCTTGATTAACATCAACACGAACACTCGCTGCTTCGCCAACTGCCTCTTTAATTTTGATGACGTGTGCTACGTTTTTTTTAGGATCACCTTTTCCAATTTTCAATTTAAAAATATTATGCCTTTTTGTTTCTAAGCAATTTTGAGCCTCTTCAATATCCATTGCTGTGTCTCCACTCGCTAATGTCCAAGCAACAGGTAATGAGGGGTGACACTGTCCCCCGAATAATTCATAACTTGGAATATCCTTATATTTAGCTACTAAATCGACCATTGCCGATTCAACTAATGCTTTTGCAAAGTAATTCCCTTTTACATGTATACCGATTATATGTAATAGAGCATCAAAGTTAATAGGGCTTTTTCCAATGATTAATGGCTTAATATACATTTCAATATTCAATTTAATGGCCTCTGGACTTTCCTCAGAGTAAGAGGCTCCACCAATTGTGGCAACTTCTCCCCAGCCTTCCATTCCATCTTCACTTTTCATACATGCCAGCACAATCGTCTGCGTTAAAATAGTATGCATCGCCAAATGATGAGGCCTGATTGTTGGTAAGCCACTACGTACACATCTAAAGAATGTATTTTCATTTTGTTCCCTCCTTTATTGGCAGAAAAAGACGGCATCAGTCTTTTCTCTCACTTCTCCAAGGGTTACACCTGGCATTAATTCGATTGATTTTAATTTATCTGCTGCCACTTCAAAGACTGCTAATTCCGTAATGATCATGTCTACACTTCTTGTTGAAGTAATTGGATAGTGACATTTTTTTAATAACTTACTTCTTCCGTCTTTTGATGTATGTGTCGTCGTTACAATGACTTTTTTTGCCCCCACTAGCAAATCCATTGCTCCACCTACACCCATAATGTTCTTACCTGGAACTGCCCAATTGGCAATTAGACCTGACTGATCTACCTGCAAAACACCAAGTATCGCAACATCAACATGCCCGCCACGAATCATTGCAAACGATTCTGCACTATTAAAGAAAGAGGCACCAATTGTTTCCCCAACTGGCAGCTTTCCTGCATTTACTAAGTTAGGATCGATTTGTTCTTCCGTCACAATGGTAAAACCTAACAAGCCATTTTCTGTATGAAAATAGACATTTTCATCTTCAATGTATTTCGCCACTAACGTAGGAATTCCAATTCCTAGATTTACGATACAAGGACCTGTAAGTTCTTGCGCTGCCCGTTTTGCGATTATCTCTTGAATTTGATGATCTTCATTCATAATCTATCACACCTTCTTTCGTCAGGATTTTTTCGCGATAATCATGCCATCGACGAATAAATGTGGTGTGACAATCTCTTCTGGAGACAATTCGCCAGGTTCAACAATCTCATCTACTTCTACGATGACAACATCAGCGGCTGTCGCCATCAGTGGATTAAAATTGCGAGCTGTCTTGTAATAAATGAGATTACCGAGTGTATCTGCTATCCATGCCCTGATTAACGCTACATCTGCTCGTAAAGCTGATTCAAAAATATATTTATTTCCATTAATTTCTCTTTCTTCTTTCCCTTTTGCTAGTTCTGTTCCTACACTCGTTTTGGTATAATACCCACCTAATCCTGCACCACCAGCTCTAATAGATTCAGATAATGTCCCTTGAGGTAATAGCTCTAATTCAATTTCACCCCTTTGGTAATAATCTCCCACCTCACGATTACTAGTAAAATAAGATCCTATCGCTTTTTTGATTTTCTTTTGTCTAAGGAGTTCACCTAATCCTTTACCTATCTCACCTAGGTTATTGCTGATAACTGTTAATTCAGTACTTCTTTTTTTGTTAACCCTTCAATTAATGTAAGAGGGGCACCGATTAATCCAAACCCGCCAACCATTAACGTTTGGCCATTTTTCACACAAGTTAAAGCTGCCTCTATATCTTAATTCAAATATTTCAAACCTTTTAGTGCTAATTTATAATTCTTGCTTACCATTTCTTTTCTATTAAACTCCTTTACCTTAAGATTAAAGTGGATCATATTATTCAAGTGAAAAGGGGAAAAAACATGATTTCCAAAATGGAACATACGGCCATTATTGTTTCGGATATGGACCGGTCTATCGAGTTTTATACAAAAATCCTTGGGTTTAATATTCGCCTTCGTGGAGACAATCCAAATAGGGAGCTAGCGTTTTTATATCTTGAGTCACAGCCCGATATGGAAATTGAGCTGATCCGTGATATTAATCCTGTCGGAGAGTATGCAGAGTGTGGAATCGTGAATCATCTTGCATTTACGGTCGAAGATATCGCCCTGGCCATCCACCATTTCAAGGAAAAAGGAATTCATTTCACATCCGGGGAACCAAAGCCGACACTGGAAGGCGGACGTATGATTTTGTTCTATGGACTAGACCGCGAGCTCCTCCAACTTGTAGAGCGTGTGAAATCTTGACACTTTTATAAAAGCCATCTACATTCCTCATGAAATGTGGATGGCTTCCTTATCCCTTTCAGGATAGGCACCTGAATTTAATAAACAGAAAAATAAAAAGGAAGAAGTGTTGGAGCACCTCTCCCTTCAACCCCACTGATTGGTTGATTGTTACTTTTTAAATAACCAGCCTTTTTGACAAACAAAAAAATCATGCTTCCTTCTCTACATATTCATTTAGTTTATCCTCAATTTAAGGCAAAATTAGCATGATAATCACGAAACGTTGGATTTTCTCCACAGACCATCAAGCCTTGCCCCCAGTTTACGTGAACATCGGCAGTCGGTTTATCCAACGGATCACGATATTGGAATAGTACGTTTCTACGCGGCCGGTTACTGCGATTACTATCCGAACCGTGTACCGTTAAATAATTAAAAAACAGTACATCCCCTGCTTCGGCAGGGCAGGGAGTCCCTATGGAAATCGGATATTCCTTATGATTTAAGTAGTGACTGCCTACATGAGAAAGTGGTCCTTCTTGATGAGATTTTGGTATCACCCTTAGGCATCCGTTTTCCAAGTCTGCATCATCAAGGTGAACACTAGCTGCCAGCACGGTATGACTTTCATGTGGGAAATACGGATGATCCTGATGCATTGGAAAAGCTGCTCCCTTTTCAGGTGGTTTAACTAGCATTTTGGAGTGATGTAATTGCACATTCGGTCCGATCAGCTTTTGCAAAACAGACACCATATTAGGATGAATAACCGCTCTTGAGAAAGACGCATCATGATAATGAACGTCATGGAAACCTTTTAACACAAGTTTCTTTAACTCGTTTGCGGGGATGTACTCCCCTTGCCAGGCATGATTTCGATCATGTTTAGTATTTGCTGCACGTTTAATAATGCGTTCAACCGCCGTTTTCATTTGCTCTACTTCCTCTTTAGAAAAAACCCCTTTAACAAGTAAGTATCCATTTTCTTTATAAAAATCAGCATCCTTTGAAGTAATCATGATAATTTCCTCCTTTATGATTAATAGTATAATTGTTATAATTTTAAGAAAATAATGGATTCCAGTCTTTATCAAAAGAGGCTGTTTTTTTGTCTTTTGAAGACATCGGAGGGATATTTTTGGTCGTCCAATCATGTAAACTCAGTGAAGGAATGTTGAATCAATATGCAATGCGGCCGATTGGAGAAGAAATTTCCTTTAAGGTGCATTATTGGGGAGTGAACCCGGAGCATTTTAATAATCCGGTCCATAGGCATTCATTTTTTGAAGTTTGTTATGTACTAAGTGGAGAAGGACAGTATAAAGACCTGGATGTACAATATCCGTTAAAGAAAGGTACAGTATTTTTATCCCGTCCGAACATTCATCACCAAATTTTAAGCGAAACCGGACTTTTTCTTGTATTTGTTGCTTTCGAGATTTTACATGAACAATCAAAGGTTGATGCCATTCGCATGTATAATCTACTGGCGAAAACAAATAGAATTTGTACCAGTGTTGCTGATGATTCCCCAACGGCCTTAATATGGAGGGCATTGGTAGATTATACGTCAAACGGCGGTGCCAACGATTTTAACTTCATTACTAATATGGCACACACGCTCATCCTGTCCTTTAGCACTATGTTTTCCGAAACAAATCAGAGAAGTCGAAATCAGGAAAAAATGTTTTCGAATCGTTCTACCACCCATTTATATCAAGCAAAGCTGTTCATTCGTGATAATTTATCAGAACCATTGAAGCTAGAACATGTCGCCAACTATCTTCACATTTCTAGTCGTCATTTATCAAGGCTCTTCTCCACTGAACTGTGTGATAGTTTCTCCAATTATATTCGCAAGGAAAGGGTAAGAGAGGCGGCTCGCCTGCTTGAAATGACAAGCATTCCTATTAAAGAGATAGCTGATGTCACCGGCTTTGGCTCAGTGCATTCCTTTACACGCGTATTCACTACAATGATGAACGTTTCACCCGCTAAATATCGCAATAATTATGTGAGTAAGAAAATATAGTCTAAAAAAATAAGCCCATTAAATAAGTGGGCTTATTAAGGAATATTTAATTGAGTCGATGATTTTATTTATTACTCATCCTTTTGTATTTAGGCTTATACCGGAAATTCACAAAATGAATGCTTGTGGCAACTAATAGCATCCCGACAATCAGTGTATATGTCACCGTTTCTCCCAAGAAAAGCACGCCGAGGAGAACAGCAACAATAGGAATAAGAAACGTATAGGAACCAACTTTGCTTGCCTCACCCGCATTAACAAGCTTGTAGTAAAGGATGTAGGCATATGGTATGCCAATGGTCGCACCAAAGCAGAGCCCTACTATGTAATATCGATTCCATTCGATTGCTGACCAGCTTTCAAACACTGTGCCGGTCCCTAGGAGGAAAATGCCTCCAATCACAGATTGAATCGCCACCATCCAAAATGCATTCACTTCTTTGCTTACTTTCTTTACGTAGATAACACCTGACGCCCAGCTTACCGCTGTTAGTAACCCGAGTGTCACTCCGATTGGTGAGATATGAACGGTCAAACCGTCGACACTAACCACTGCGATCCCAACGAATCCAAGCAACAAACCCATGATTTGGATTGGCGATAAATATTCTCCAAGGAACAGCCAAGCGAAAAGGCCAAGTAAAATCGGCTGGAAATAGACAAGTACGGAAAACAATCCACCCGGTAAATAGAGCAATCCTAATGTCTGAAGCCCGAAAAAAAGGATGGAGTTAAAGAAAGCCGCAATAAAGTACTTCTGCCAGTTATTCCGCCAATTGATCGCCTTCCGCGTCTTCCAAATAATTAGTGTCAACAAGATTCCACCTAACAGTGTACGCAGTCCTGCATAAAGCAATGGCGGTGAATAGGGTACTGCTAATTTATTGATTGGCCAGCTTGCGCCCCAGATCAAAATGAGCACGAAAAGCGCAGCCTTCGATTTTGTAGACATATTTTCCATCCCCTTTTCAACGACAAACAAGCAGGTCGAACTCCTCACCGTAAAGTTCAAAGAGACGACGCACTGATGCATAGCCTCACGATAGTATAATACTTTGCAGACTCTGCTTATCGCAGTATCTTCTAAAAGACTACGAAATGTTTAGCCTAATTTCAATAGATACGTTTTATAGCACACTGAATGCTTCATCTTCCATATTAAACCTCCAAGTTACTGATTGCATCTACCGTAATATTGTTCTTGACTAACTTTTCGTTAATATATTTGGCAAAGGCAAGGGCATGCGCACCATCACCGTGAATACAAATGGTATCTGCACGAAGCGAAACTTCTGTTTTTTGCTGGGATACTACTTTTCCTTCTGTCACCATTTTCACAATTTGCGCGACAGATTGTTCTTGATCTGTAATCATCGCATCCATTTGTGAGCGAGAAGTCAAAGACCCGTCCGCTTGATACGTTCTATCTGCAAATACCTCATGCGCCGTGCGTAAACCGATCTTTTCTCCGGCTTTTGTCAATTCACTGCCGGCAAGGCCGAATAATATTAAGGTCGGGGATACGTCATAAACCGCTTGTGCAATGGCTTCGGCAAGTTTGCGATCCTTGGCAGCCATATTGTACAAAGCACCATGGGGTTTTACATGCTGCATTTTTTCATTGAACGTCATTAAAAACCCTTGCAATGCCCCAATTTGGTAGACGACCATGTCATATCCTTCTTGAGGTGTAATAGCCATTTCCCTTCGCCCGAATCCGTTTAAATCTGGCAAACCAGGATGTGCTCCAATTTTGACCCCATTGGCAACGGCCATCTTTACCGTTTCTCTCATTACACTTGGATCTCCGCTATGAAAACCACAGGCAATATTTGCAGATGTAACGTATTTCAAAATTTCTTCCTGTTCCCCAAGCTTGTACCGGCCAAAACTCTCCCCTAAATCACAATTCAAATCCACTTGAAACATGTTTCTCCCCTCCATCTTGATCACTCGTCCACCAAACAAAAGCGCTTTCATAATTATGTAGTTTTGAAATTCGGAACTCTAGTTTTGAAACTTAAACCCATTCTAGCATAAATATTTTCAATTAAATATTGTTTACGAAATTGCCCAAAAATTATAAATATCATAATATTCTATATTCCTAGTCTTGTTTTTAAATATAAACTATAATGTTTGTAGTATCCGTTTAACAGAACTTGGTTACCGAAATTCGAAACTCCGAGGAGCTGTTTATAATGGCCCATCAGAAAAATAATGTTAACATAAGGTCTTTAGGGGACTCTGCTCTTGTGATTCAGTTAGGCTATGGAATGAGCCCCGCCATCCATGAAAAAGTGAAAAATCTATCCAACTTATTAGAAAAAAAGCCGTTTACAGGATTCATTGAATCTGTACCGTCTTATAATAGCTTGACTATTTATTACAATCCTGTTGTCGTCTATTTGTCCAACCCTGATAATGGAGCAACAAGTCCTTATAAAAAAGTAAGCACCTTCATTATGGAGTTACTAGATCAATTAGGAACGAGTGAAAAACCCGAACAACGGCTAATAACCATCCCAGTCTTGTACGGGGGAGAATTTGGTCCAGATTTAGAGTATGTAGCAACGTATCATGGACTTTCTGTTGAAAAAGTCATTCAAATTCATTCGTCAAGTGACTATTTAGTCTATATGATTGGCTTTGCGCCGGGGTTTCCGTTCATGGGGGGAATGGACGAAAGAATTGCCACACCACGTAAAGATTCACCCCGCCTAGCCATCGCGCCGGGATCTGTCGGAATTGCTGGTAAACAAACAGGCATCTACCCGCTGGAAACACCAGGAGGATGGCAAATTATCGGCCGCACCCCGCTTGATTTGTTTCTTCCCGAACTTTCACCGCCAACGATGTTACAGTCTGGAGATAGAATCCGCTATGCACCAATTTCTCATGAAGAGTATGCTTCCTATAGGGGGATGAAACAATGAGCATTAAAGTGCATCAGCCTGGATTATTGACTACAATCCAAGATTTAGGGAGATTTGGTTCACAAAAATTTGGGGTACTCGTAAGTGGAGCCATGGATCCTATTTCTCTTAGAGTGGCAAATTTACTCGTTGGAAATAACGAAGGAGAAGGCGCACTTGAAATTACCCTGTTTGGGACAACTCTCGAATTTGAAACGGATGAGTTAATTGCTATTACAGGCGGTGACCTGCAGCCAGCGATTGATGGAAATGTTGCACCGATGTGGCGGCCGGTCCTGATTCGCAAGGGTTCTATTTTACAATTTAAATCCGCCATTAATGGATGCAGGGCGTACGTGGCCTTCGCAGGCGGAATCGATGTTCCCGAAGTGATGGGAAGTAAAAGCACTTATCTTCGTGCGGCGATTGGAGGGCTTCACGGCAGATCATTACAAAAGGGGGATGTATTTGAAAGCGGAACCTTCAATACACTCAGTCGGGCATTGGTTCATCAGCTTGAACGAATGACTACTCATATTCCATGGTCAGTTAACTATACAGAATTTATTAGTTTCAATAAAACACAAACGATTAGGGTTTTACGTGGGGCTGAGTTCGAGCGTTTCGATACGGCTAGTCAACAAACGTTTTTATCAAACCGCTATACCTTAACCACTCAGGCCGATCGGATGGGCTATCGGTTGGAAGGCGAATCACTCAAACTATCAGAGAAGTTTGAGTTGTTATCAGAAGGGGTTACGTACGGGACCATTCAAGTACCTTCAAACGGAAAGCCGATTATTTTAATGGCAGATCGACAAACGACTGGAGGATATCCCAAAATCGGTCAAGTCATTTCCGTCGACCTGCCTTGTTTGGCCCAGATGCAGCCCAACGCTAACATGGAGTTCAAGGAAGTTTCACTTGAGCAAGCAGAAATAGAATTAATCATGCAAGAGCAGATGCTCCGTGAATTAGCGTTAGGCATTCGCTTTAAAGCACTTTATGAATAAGAGGACAGGTGCAGATGAAAATGTGGCTTTCAAGTTGATGGCGTTTATTAAAATGCATAAGCAAAGATTAGGAGAAATCCTAATTTTTTTTCATTTAATAACACTATCATTCTTTGATTTGATGACAAAGAAAATAGATACAAACGATCGATTACGCGTAGATTACAAACTAAACTATTAGTTTAACAGAATAAACATGAATTAAATAGTAGTAAAAATACACTGAGTTCATGATAAAAACGAGTACTTTTTTATGTTGTAAATATTCAAAAGATTATGATAAATTGTTGTTGCGTACGTTACTTAGTGAATTCTTCAGTCAGTTATTTGAGAGATCGGGTAGCATACAAATTGATTAATAGAAAGCGTTTTCATTTATTGAAATTCCGAGAGATTCTTTTAGATAAAAAGGAGGCGTCTATTAAATGAGAAAAAGGGTATTAACAGTAACAGTATTAATATTAATCTCTCTAGTAACCGTAAGTGCCGTTGGAGCAAGAGCACTATATGTAACAAAACCGGTCCCATCGAAGGATAGACATTCTATTTCAGAAATTGTTTATCCTCAAAGCCTATGGGAAAAGGTCGTTACTGGTAGTGGGTTCATGGAAGGTATTAATTTTGACCGTAACGGAGAAATATGGATGGTCAGTCCAGCCACTGGAGAAATAATGAAGGTTGAAGGTTCAAAGGTTTCAATTGTTGGTGAAAAATATAAGGTTCCTGTTGGAGCAAAATTTCACAAAGATGGACGACTCTTTATTGCTGATGGTACAGGAGAACTTTATGCTTATAACACTACTACTGGTCAGCGTACTACCATTGTTAATTCGTACAATGGTTCGTCATTAAAAGGACTTAATGATTTGGTTTTTGATAATGCCGGTGGACTTTATTTTACCGAGCCAACAGGATCTAGTGCAACGAAGCCAACAGGCCGTGTCTTCTATCTTCCGCCAGACGGTTCCGGATTGCAGCTTTTTCAAGAAAATATTGCTTATCCTAATGGAATAGCCATCTCAGCAGATGGACAACGTGTTTATATCTCTGAATTTGGCACAAATCGAATTATCTCTGTCCCATCAAAAAATGCTAAGGATCAACGTGAAGTTGCGTTTGTTTTCGGTCAATTTGAAGGCGGAATAGGTCCAGATGGTTTAGCTGTTGATACAGAGGGAAATCTTTACGTAGCACATTTCCAAGCAGGGGAAATTGTAGTACTTGACCCTAGTGGATTTAAATATGGGACGATTCGTCTTCCTGAAGGTGCGGGGACATTTTCCACGAACCTGACTTTTCACGATGGATACCTCTATGTAACAGAATCATCGAAAAATGAGGTTTGGCGTATTAAGGTGAAAAAGAATGGTTTGGAGCCATACGGATTACAATAGACTATTAATAGCAATTTTGTAGTCTTCCCATGCTATATTTCTCTCGGTTTTTCTAGGGCTGTTGCTTAAACAGCTCCTTTTTTTGTTTTACCCCCTTAACGTAAAAAATCTTTATCTTTCAGTAACATTCAAAAAAGCTGAATCAGGAAGTTGTTAGGGGCTAAACAACTTTTGATTCAGCTCTTTCTGTTAATGAACCCATTACCTCTGGTTTTTCATTTACTCTACGGGAATCAGACCCTAATCAGTTTTACAAGTTGACCCGGTTGCACTAAGGAAAGCAGCGGCACATCCGCCTCCACTACCCTTCCGACCACATTGACACGCTCATCGGCTGGAAGGTCATGAAGCGTGATTTGAACCTCTCCTCGATATCGTCCATAGCCGTCATTGTCTCTCGTAATCGTCCCCACCGGCCGTGCCACCGTATTCTCAGCGACGACCGAGCCTGAACTTCTCGTATCCATAAGCCTGAGAACGTCACGGGAAAAATCAGGGCGAAGCCGGAACTCTCCTGCTTGAAAACCTTCGATTCGGACCGAAACACGATGATGGCAGTCAAAATCCATTAATCGCTGAAGAAGGTCCTCACTTACCTCGGGATCGCCGATATAGACATCCTCCACATCCGTCCGAAACAACTCTAGCGCCGCCAGATACGGATCAACTTCACGATGCGTTTCCAAGGTGGGCAGCCCTTCAAACAGAGGGCCTCGTTTCTCACCGTCTCCTGGAATATACGCACTTACCGGAATACCATACCGTCTAAAAAGCGCATTTTGTGATTGAAAAAACGATTCAGCTAATCCCGTTTCACACCTAGGATAGAAATTATGCCAAGCCAGTAGCTGACTAGCCTCTAACCCGCCTTCAAGGAGAGCGCGCACATCTTCCTCAAACAAAATGCTGGCATTGAGCGCAAGTTTGAATTCCTTCCCCAGGTTTAGAATCGTATCATTTTCAAAAAAGTCATCCAAACGCAAACCGATGACCCCTAAGGATTTTAACGAAGATAAACTTTCCAATCCCAAATGGGCAGGTGTTCGTGCCGATACATCGGCATAAACCTCTATTCCAGCTTCTTTTGCTGCTTTAAGCAACGATTTCGCACGGCCCGCTAAATCACCTGACTCTTCAGGGATGTGAAGCGAAGTAAACGCCCGCCTCACACCCATTTTTCCTGCAAGCGCAATCCGCTCTTCTGCTAAAGGGTCATTTAAATAGAAGGAAATACCAATCAATCAAATTCACCAGCCATGTCATCATTGAAGCCGAATAAATAGGTGAACAAGAAACCAGCAGCATAAGAAATTAACACACCAAGCAGGTAAAGCAGGACTTGCCCAGAAACGACTAGGAAGGCAAGCGGTAAACCAGATACACCAACCGCGATTGTTGCGACATGGAAGACAGCCTGGAACGCACCGCCGACACCTGCACCTAAGCAGGCAGTTAAGAATGGACGGCCTAATGGTAAGGTCACACCGAAAATAAGTGGTTCGCCAATTCCGAGAATTCCTGCAGGCAGACCCCCGCCAATCGCTCTTTTTAAGCGTGTTTTCTTCGTCTTAAAGTAAATTGCAAACGCAGCGCCGACTTGTGCGGCACCACCCATAGCCAAGATTGGCAGAAGCGGGTCATTTCCAAGCGTATTAATTAACTCCAAGTGAATTGGTGTTAAGCCTTGATGTAAACCAGTGACAACGAGCGGCAGGAAGGTTGCCCCAAGCACAAAGCCAGCCACGACACCACCCACATCAAGCAGCGAAGTTAATCCTTTTGTAATCGCATCTGAAACGAAACCACCAAGCGGCATAAAAACAAGATAAGTTACAATACCAGTAAGCAATAAAGCAACCGTTGGCGTGATAAACAGGTCAAGCGATTGTGGAACATAACGACGAACTCGTTTTTCGACAAGGGCTATAAAGATGGCTGCAAAGAGAACTCCAATTAAGCCGCCCCGTCCAGGCAGTAAGGCGGTATCAAACAATTTAATGCCTGCTACAGCAGGGTTAATGATTAAAATACCGGCAATCGCCCCAAGTGCGGGTGAACCACCGAATTCTTTCGCCGCATTGGTACCAACTAAAATGCCAAGGTAACCAAATAAACCGCTTCCAATCACGGACAAGATGGTCGCCAGTTGGGAATCCGCTGCTAACCAGCCCGCTTGGACGATTGCTTTGGTGATCCCTGTAATCAATCCGGAAGCGACAAGTGCTGGGATTAATGGAATGAAAATACTAGAAATTTTTCGTAAGAACAGCTTAAATGGTGTCGCATTCTTTTTGTTAATTTCAGCTTTTTTGCTGGCTGCCTTTTCTTTCAAATCGATCCCGCCAGCAGCATCTATTAATCTACCAAACTCTTCTGTCACCCGGTTTACCTTTCCAGGGCCTAGGATAATTTGAAGTGTTTCTTCCTCTACCACTCCCATGACTCCGTCTATTTTCTTAATGGCAGCCTGGTTAACAAGTGCGTCATCCTTCGGTGTCACACGAAGTCTTGTCATACAATGAGTATAATTTTCAATATTCGCTGGGCCGCCTAATTGTTCAAGAATCTTTTCTGCTAAAATTTTATTCTCTCCAGCCATGCTAATTCCCCTTCTCTCTGTTGTTTTTTCAAAAGTGAACTTCTTATTCCAAGTCAGTAGTGCAGGACGATAAGAGATGGAATGGTGTTCACATCACCTCCTGAAAGGACTATTTCCCTTCCTTAATAAACCGGATCGCTTCTCTTGTTTTATCAATGGAATGAATTGTATCCTCATATTGAACGGTTGCCATCGATAAAAACAAAATATCCATGATATATAACTGCGCAAGGCGTGATGAAGTGGCTGCACTTCGAAACGGAGCCTCTCCTGAATATGCGGTAAACAACTTAATATCCGCCAGAGCAGAGACCGATGATTGCCCATATTTCGTTAAACTAATTGTTTTAACGCCGCGCTCTTTTGCGAGTGCCATAACTTTAATCACCTCAGGTGTCTCTCCTGAGTGGGAAATTCCAAACACCAGATCATCCTTATTGGCATTGGCAATCAATGTAGCAACAAGATGTGTATCCGAAAAGGCGGTTGCATTTTTATGAACCCTAAGGAGCTTTTGCTGCGCGTCCCTAGCGATGATGTTTGAAGCCCCAATTCCAAAAAAATGAACATTTTGAGCAGTCGACAAGGTGTGCACAGCACGTTCCAATTCATCGTAATTGATCATCTCTTCCGAGTCGCGGATGCTTTGGATGCTATTACTCGTTGTCTTCTGAGCGATAGAGAAAAAAGATTCACCAGGCTCGATGTCACGGTACCCTTGTTCAACTGGTTTCACTAGATCCCCAGCAATTCGTACTTTTAAATCTTGAAAACCGTTTAAGCCCAAGGACTTACACAGCCGAATCACAGCAGCACCACTTGTATTAGCCTGCAATCCGATGTCATGAACGGTACTGTTTAAAATCGCTTGAGGATTATCAAGAATAAATTCAGCAATTTTCCGCTCGGAAGCCGGAAGCTGTTCCAGCATATTTTGAATCATTTTTAATCCGCCTGCTGCCACACCAAAGACCACCTTTTTTTAAATTACTCTGCCACGATTTGGATTGCTTTTTTTACATAGCCATTCGCTTCTGTTAATAATCGTTCAGCTTCTTGTTTATTTCTATTCGTTTTTATCATGACGATCGCTGTTTTAACTTGTAGATCGGATGCCTCTAGTGTTTCCAAAGCCTGTTCATAAGAAACCCCGGTAATTTTACGGATGATGCCGATCGCTCGTTCCTTCAATTTTTGGTTGCTCACATGAACATCTACCATTAAATTCTCATAGGCTTTTCCTAAAAGAATCATTGAAGAAGTTGAAATCATGTTCAAAATCATTTTATGGGCGGTCCCTGATTTCAAGCGAGTTGAACCAGTTAGTACCTCTGGACCGACAATTACTTCGATGCTTTGGTCGGCTTCCTTACTAATCGCCGCATTTTTATTGCACGAAAGAGCAACGGTTTTCGCCCCAATGCTTCGTGCATAGCGAAGGGCACCAATGACATAAGGTGTCCGCCCACTCGCTGCAATTCCAATAACGGTATCATCTTTAGTCAGACCCAATTCCTTCAAATCGAATACACCAAGATCAGGCTGATCCTCTGCTCCTTCGACTGCTTTCAAAAAGGCGCCTTCTCCCCCTGCCATAATCCCTTGGACCATTTCAGGGTCCGTACTGAAGGTTGGCGGACATTCGACTGCATCGAGAACTCCTAATCTACCGCTCGTGCCTGCACCTAAATAAATGAGGCGCCCGCCGTTTTTAAAGGATTCAAACACAAATTGAACCGCTGCCTCCACATCTGGTAACACATCCTTGACCGCTAGTGCGACCAGTTGATCTTGCTCATTCATGATTCGTAATATATCGATTGGATTTGCTGTATCTATTTGCATCGACTGTTCATTTCGCGATTCTGTCGTTAATAATTCAAGATTTTCTGTCATTTTTTTGGATCCTCCTGTAAGTCTTTTCTGAGGTGAAAACGGTTACCCGTACATTTATTATATTACACATGAAATAACATTTCAATATTTTTATTAAAATAGTGAAATGTTATTTTAAAACACTATTGTACTGAACTGTTTATTTGGACATTATTCAAGCAAATAGCGGCGAATCGCCTTAGCAACACCAACTTCATTATTCGTACCAGTCACCTGATCCGCTAATTGTCTCAACTTTTCGGGCGCATTTCCCATCGCAATTCCAAGGCCGGCAACCGAGAGCATGAGGGCGTCATTGTAATTATCACCAATCGCAGCCGTTTGAGAGAGTGGAATCTTCAACTCCTCGGTCAGTTTCATAAGAGCAGACGCCTTTGTCACACCAGTGGGGGTAATTTCTAAATTAACAAAGTTAAAACTGCTGCTAATTTCCATATCGACGCTCTGTTCCTTCAGACGTTTGGTAAAATCAGCAAGCTTGTTCCCATCATCAAAGACAGCAATTTTTGTAATGTTCGGCTCTTGTTCCTTTACGTATCGGTAAAAGTCGTCAACCACTTTCACCTGACATTTTTCTCGAAAACTTTGACAATGTTGACGTTCTCCCCCTGATTTTTCAAGGGTAGGAATGTTATTTTCAATCCAGTTTTCGTTCCATTTATTCACCTGTGGGACCAGGAGCGTATCCCCCTCGTAAAAGTGGGCATAGATGCCCTCCGACTCACATAATTCCCAAAAGCTCATCAGCGGCTCGTATTGAAAAACTGATTGCTCGCTGACCTCACCATTTTCATCGATCATTATCGCCCCATTGTAAGCAATGATCGGCTCACCCTTCAGTCCAATCGTACGGGCAATCCATTGGGTTGAAAGCGGGGAACGCCCGCTGCAAATTACGACTTTTCCCCCTCGTTGACGGTATTCGTGGATTGCCTCAATCGTTTCCACATCAATCTCTTTTTCATCGTTTAATAATGTACCGTCCAAGTCCGTCGCTAATAGTCGATATTTCACCTATAATTTCCCCTTTGTAATTTTATTTTATTTTTAATATAATATTACTGAAATTTAATTTCAAATTATAGTGGTGCCTGACACCACTTTTTTAGGACCAAAATTTATATAATATTCTGATTTTCAAACAAGAATCACCTATACTGTAAGAAACATTAAAATAGACAAAACAATGAAACGGGGAAACCAAATGCTCTCGAATACAGTTAAAGAAAAACTAATTTCCATTGTAACCAAGGAAAACTTCGATGATTCCCAAGTCGAACGCTTAGTTTACTCATATGATGCCACACCGAACTTCCAGTCGATGCCTGATGCGGTCATCAGCCCGAGGAATACGATAGAAGTTTCTCAAATCCTAAAGGTATGTAATGAGCATAAGGTTCCAATTGTTCCGCGCGGTTCCGGGACAAACCTTTGTGCTGGGACATGCCCAACCGAGGGCGGGATTGTCCTGCTTTTTAAGCATATGAACGAAATCCTCGAAATTGATGAGGAAAATTTAACTGTCACCGTTCAGCCTGGTGTCATTACCCTTGATATGATTAATAAGGTCGAAGAAAAAGGGCTGTTCTATCCTCCTGATCCAAGCTCGATGAAAATTTCGACGATTGGCGGAAATATCAATGAGAACTCCGGTGGGTTGCGCGGGCTTAAATACGGGGTGACACGCGATTATGTCATCGCCCTTGAAGTCGTTCTGCCAAATGGCGACATCATCCGGACCGGCGGAAAGCTGGCAAAGGATGTTGCTGGTTACGATTTAACCCGTCTGTTTGTCGGATCTGAAGGCACGCTAGTTGTCATTACCGAGGCCACACTCAAATTGATTCCGATGCCGGAGACGAAACAAACGATGCTAGCCCTTTACCAAGACCTATCTGCTGCCGCAAACTCGGTTTCAAAAATCATTGCTAATAAAATTATTCCTACAACACTAGAGTTCCTTGACCAGCCAACCTTAAAGGTAGTCGAGGAATTTGCTCAAATCGGGCTGCCTACCGATGTCAAGGCTGTTCTTTTAATCGAGCAAGACGGCCCACCCGAAGTAGTCGAGCGTGATTTAATCAAAATGGCGGAAGTTTGTAAGCAGGAAAAAGCTGTTTCGATTCAAGTCGCCGCTTCTGAGGCAGAAGCAGACGCACTTAGAACAGCACGACGGGCGGCCCTTTCTGCGATTGCCCGCTTAAAACCGACGACGATACTCGAGGACGCGACGGTTCCTAGGTCAGAAATTGCCAATATGGTGCAGGCGATCAATGAGATAACTGAAAAATACCAGCTGACCATTTGTACGTTTGGCCACGCCGGAGATGGAAACCTCCATCCAACCTGTGCAACAGATGCAAGAAATCATGAAGAAATGGAACGGGTCGAAAAAGCCTTTGAGGAAATTTTTGAAAAAGCGATTGATTTGGGCGGAACGATTACCGGGGAACATGGAGTCGGCGCAATGAAAGCCCCCTACCTTGAATGGAAATTGAAAGAAGAAGGAATTGCAGCAATGAAATCTATTAAAAGCGCGTTTGACCCAAATAACATCATGAATCCTGGGAAGGTTTTTGCCAAAGACAGCAAGAAACGCGTGGTGATTACAAGATGACAACCGTGAAAGAAAAACAAACGATTCAAGAACAATTTAAAGCGCGGATGAATGAAGATGAACTGCTCAACTGTATGCGCTGCGGATTTTGCCTGCCAACCTGTCCGACCTATATTGAATCAGGCTACAAAGAATCTCATTCTCCAAGAGGCCGGATCGCACTAATGAAAGCCGTTGTGGATGGGCTGATTGAGCCGGATGAGGATTTTGAGCGCTCGCTTGAACTCTGTCTTGGCTGCCGCGCCTGTGAACCGGTCTGTCCGTCCGGTGTGAATTATGGCCATTTACTCGAAGAGGCAAGGGACATTATCCATCAAAACAAAAAGCACTCTCTGCCAGCGCGGGTTGTCAGAAAAACCGTTTTTCAAGAGCTGTTCCCGCATCAGAATCGCATGCGCGGGGTGGTCGGCTTAATCGGATTTTATCAGCGCTCCGGCATTCAAACGATTGCCCGAAAAATCGGCTTTTTAGGCCTGTTACCTGACCAATTAGCCGCAATGGAAAAAGTATTGCCCAATGTGCCAACGATGAAAGAGATGAAAAATCGGCCCACCTATTTACCAGCAATAGCTGAGAAGGTCCACAGAGTTGCTTTTTTCAGCGGCTGTTTAATGGACACGATGTTCCTGAAGTCAAACGATGCCACCATGAAGCTACTCCAAAAAGCCGGCTGTGAAGTGGTGATTCCGCAAAATCAAACGTGCTGCGGGGCGCTCCACGGTCATAGTGGAGAAAAAGAAGCAGCCAAAGACTTAGCCAAACGGAATATTAGGGCCTTTGAGGACCTTAACGTTGATTTCATCATTACCAACGCCGGTGGATGCGGCGCCTTCTTAGTCGATTATGATCATTTACTGAAAGATGATCCTGCTTGGAAAGACCGCGCTAGAGACTTTAAGGAAAAGATAAAGGATATTTCCGAAATATTAGCAGCCGTCGATTTTCATAAAAAGGTAACATTAGATCTTCCTGCGCAGGTAATCACCTACCAGGATTCTTGCCACCTAAGAAATGGCATGAAAACATCCGCCGCACCAAGAAGACTCCTTCAAGCCATCCAAGGGGCAGAATATAAAGAAATGAAGGATGCCGATCGGTGCTGCGGTTCGGCCGGAATCTATAATATTGTCGAATCAGAGATGTCGATGGTCATGCTCGACGCAAAAATGATTGAGGCCAAAGCGACACACGCAACGACGATTGTCACCGCAAATCCAGGTTGCTTATTACAGATGCAGCTTGGCATTGAACGGGAAGGATTATCTTCTACAATGCGGGCGGTCCATATCGTGGACTTATTAGTTGAAGCGATGAAATAAGACTGCTCCATTAAAAAAGGATTTTCAAGTAACTGTACTTCATAATTCACTAGCTCGATTTGATATAAAATAGAAAAGGCAGAACCGCTTTTGAGAAGCTGTTCTGCCTTTATACTGTTTGTCGATAAAAATAATAGTACATTCAATTTCTTGCTAATCGATAATCTGAAGGACTAAACTGCATATACTTTTTAAACATGCGGCTAAAATAATTGGCATCAGGGAAACCTATTTTGGCAGCAATCTCACTTATTGGCAAATCAGTCATTTCTAAATACGACAAAGACATGTCAATTCTCATTCGATTTAAATAATCAATCAAACTAATCCCTACTTCTTTTTTAAACAAATGACTAAAATGATGCCGGCTTAAGCAGCAATATTGTGCTATTTCAATCAGCGAAATACTCTTCTGATGGTGTTCTTTAATATAACCGATAGCTTGTTGAATGACAGGACTTACTTTATTTAAATTCGTGTTTACTGATTGCTCGGTAAGCCAAACCGCATATTCACAAACCTGATTAACAAATTTATCGTAACGAATAATATGATACAAGTTTTGAATAAAATTAGTATTATTTGAATGGATCGTTATTGCATTTGCACCTGAATCTATCACCCGTTTAGACAATAATAAGACGATGGACACTACTTCTGTTTTGAAAATATCCTCATTAAAATGACTAGCCACAGCTAATTTTTCCAGGAGGCGTTTCAAATTTTGAATGGTCCCTTCTACATCCCCAATTTTAACAAGCGCCAGCAGCTCTGCCTTTTCTTCATTAAACGGATTGATTACTGGCTCCTCGTTATTTCGTTTCATTTCACAATGAAAGATTAATTGATTACCTTGAAAAAAGCGGCCTGTCATGGATTTCCTTGCTTCTAAAAACGATTGGTAAAGCGCATATGGATCCTGATAATATCGACCAATCCCTATGGATACTGACAGGTCAATAGAATTAGTAGCAAGTTGGATTTCTTTTGCCATATGAACCATTTTTCTATTAAACTCATTTACTGAATCCTGCTCCTCTAATTCTAAAAGAAGAGCTAGAACTCCCTCTTCAATCCAATTCCAAAGAAAAGGAATACGTACGGTTTCCTCAATTTTTTCCACTAGCTGCTGGCCAACTTTTTTTCTCCACTCCAACGAATTCCCGCTCGCGCTTGCTATATCTGGATAACGATCGATTGAAATAATCATAACTAAATGTGGATGAATAGAAATCCCGAATTTTTGTTGTAACTCTGCAAATGTCCCTTCATGAACAAGCGTTCCAGAGAGTAGAAGATGCGAAAAAGCAGCTCTGATTGGATCTTGCTTCATAATCATTCCCCTCGTTCATCCTGTCTTTCTAAGTTAAAGAAAAAGAAGAAGCTTCCTGTGGCTTCCTCCTTAAACAATTACTATTCTATTTCTCCAATTAACTCTTCGACTAGTGTGACGATTTCTCCTTCTTGAATATAATGGAAAATGATTTCAATATCAGGATGGAAAAATCTGTCCTCTTGTACAGTTGGTATTTTCTCTCGAATAAACTGATGAACTTTTCCAGTGACGATTGATGGATTCAATGTTTCATAGAAATCTAAAGCCTGTGTGCCCAGCATCAGTTCAATCGCTAAAATATATTGAAGTTTCTTTGATATTTGATAGGCTTTCTTAGCAGCAAAATAGGCAAAACTCACCACATCCTCTTGATTGGCACAAGTGGAGACATTATCGATGGTAGCTGGATGGGCAAGAACTCTGATTTCATTTAATAATCCTGCAGCCGTATACTGTGGAATCATATAGCCATTATTCAATCCGGGATTGGCCACTAAAAAGTTCGGCAGTTCACTTACATGATAATTCACTAATCGATCAATCCTGCGTTCCGTTATCTTGGCTAAGTTAGCCATCGCGATACACAAGGCATCTGCATCCATTCCTACGAGGGAGCTGTCGAAGTTTCCTCCCATCAGGGCAAGCCCATCTTCCCCTTCAGGCCAGATGATTGGGTTATCACTGGTGGACTGCATTTCATTCATCAGGTTTTCCAGCGTATTTTTTAATACCTTCTTTACCGCACCATGGACTTGTGGAATACAGCGTAGACTTAGAGCATCTTGTAATCGATAATCTTTGTACTGTTCAACAATTTCACTACCACTCAGAATTCTCACTAAATTTCGAGCTGTTTTCCCCTGTTCCTCGTGTTTTTTTACAGAATGGAGGCGAGGATCAAAAGCTTTTATCGTACCCTTTAATGACTCAAACGACATAGCCCCTGAAATATCTGCTGTCTTCACAGCTTGAATCGCATTGTATAAGGCGAGCGTGGCGATTGCTGTAACCGAAGTCGTACCACTTATAAGTGCTAGTCCTTCTTTACAACCTAAGATAACCGGTTTTAGTCCTGCCTTCTCTAAAGCATCACAACCTGAAAGGAGTTCACCGTTATACCAAGCTTTTCCTTCACCCATTAACACTAAGGCAATATGTGCTTCAGGAGCAAGGTAGGCCACTGAACCATCACCGGGTACAACCGGTAATATGTCATGATTTAATAATCCGGACATAAGTTCTAAAACCTCTAAACTGACTCCTGAAAATCCATGCCCTAAATGGTTTAGGATCATTAGCTGAATCGCTCTAACCACTTCTTTTTCCAGTGGCTCACCTACCGAGACAGCATGTGATCGAACAATATTTCGTTGTAGTATTTCAGCATCGTTCTTCGAAATCACTTCTGTTACATTACTGCCAAATCCGGTTGTCACTCCATAAATCGCACGCTCTTCTTGTAAAAACTTTTCGATTAATCCACGTGATGTTTTTACCCTGCTGCAATACGTATCCGTAAAGGAAACTTTTGCAGAATATCTAGCAACAGCGATCACCTCATGAAGCGAAAGCTCATGATCTCCAAGAATAACCTCTTTAATATCTCTTGGCTGTAAGTATTCATTCTTGGTCATCTAAAACACCTCATTATTCAAAAATAAAGCTTATGATAAATTTCTTTTGCTTGAAGGCGAAGAATCTATGATTGGAGAGTTCCCCGTTTCAAGTTCTGGTTTATTAACATCACTTATCGATAGATACTTTGTTTCTGGTGCCCATGCGATCGATACAATTGTTCCAATCAACAGTATAACACTCATCGCAATCATTGATGGTCCCATCCCCCATGAACTAACACTAACTGGTAACAGAAAGGTTCCAATGGCAGAACCAATTCGGCTGACAGCAGTAGTTACGCCGACACCTGTGCCACGAATTTCTGTAGGGAAAAGTTCTGCAGGATAAACTAATGTAAGGTTTGATGCCGCAGACATAACAAAAGTAAAGGTAGCAAAGATAATGATCGCTAAAGTTTGCGAATCCTTAGGCAATACACTTAACAAAAATAAAGAAATGGTAAGTATGATAAAGGTAGAAATCGTGAAGCTTCTTCGCGTAAGCTTTTCCGTACACCAAACTCCAACGATCGATCCAACTAGCAGGAAAATGTTCAGTTGCATATCAACACTAAACGTTTCTTCAAATCCCATTTTACTTAATATCGTAGGAAGAAAGGTATAGATGGCGAAATATGGAACAACCTGACATAAATAAAATAACGATCCAAAGGTTGTCCGTTTCCAAAGATGTTTACTGAAAAGATCGACCATACGGAAGGCTGTTTTGGAATTTTCTTTAATCGTTTCATCCAGGATGGCATTGGGTCCAATATATTTTCTAACGATGGCACGAGCCTCTTCCACACGTCCCATTTTAATTAACCAGAGTGGCGATTCTGGAGTTCCAATACGCAAAATTAATAAAAGGAAAGCGGGAATGGCAGCACTCATAAGCATCCATCGCCAAGAGTCCGGGCCTGATTTTTGTAAATAAAAACCTACAATATTTGAAACGACATAACCAACTGTCCAAAGTACATTTAAAGAAGAAAGCAATAATCCTCTATACTTTCTAGGGGCAAACTCAGCTAGTAAAGTCGACCCAACAGCGTAGTCTCCGCCTAATGCAATCCCAATCAATAAGCGTAAAATGAATAGCGTCCATGGGTCATTGACAAAAAACTGTAAAGCAGAGGCAATCGTAATAATCAGAAAGTTAGCTAAGTAGATTTTTTGTCTGCCAATGCGATCAGATAATCCACCTAGAAATAGGCTCCCAAAAAAGAGACCAATTAAAGCCGAGCTTCCGATTAATCCTTCCCATATAGGTCCAAGTTTCATTTCTGGTCCTAATAATGAAAGCGCCATTCCAATTATCCCTAAAGCAAAACCATCTGAAAAATTAGAACCGAAAGTAAGTGCAGTAATACGAAGATGAAATTTATTAAGCGGGGCATCATCCATTAAATATTTTTGATTGCTCATAAAAAACTCCTTTTCACTGTTTTTTAATTTTTCAGATAAATACTCTCAAAAAAAATAACTTAATTCCCTTTCATCGTTATTTAAGCGTTTACACTTTAGCTAACTAAATTATAATGCTTTGAAATACAGAAGGCTCTAGATAATCATTCGAACTATTAGCACAATGTTGCTATTGTAAAGTAATTATCTGTGCATAAAAAAGGAGGGAACCCGAATTTAAGGTTCCCCCCTTATTAATTATTAAATTCATTTGAAAATCGATGAAGTGAAAACATGGAGATATCATCATTTGTTTTACCTTCAGTAACTAGATCACAAATGATTTTTCCTATGATGCTTGCAAATTTAAAGCCATGTCCTGAAAAACCAGCGGCTATAATGACATTTGAAAATAACGGGTGATGGTCAATAATAAAATGCTCATCAGGAGTAAGTGTATAAAGACAGGTTTTACCTTTAATCAGGTGACCATTGGCTTTTGGCAGATACTTCTTAATAAAGTTTCGAGCCTCATACTCATCTGATAAATTCACCCCGTATTCCCGATTGAAGCAATCCGGATCTACCTTTTCTCCTCCATCATGCCTTCCGATTTTTACCCCACTTCCATTGATATTTGGAAAGCCATAATAATGTTCATCTAATAAATCAATCGTGAAAGCCGGAAAACGACTGGAATCATAAAGAAAATCATCACATTCAAACCATGAGACTGTTTTCCGTGTCGGCTGAAGAGGAATGTCTAATCCTGTTCCCTCAAGGATTTTTCCTGTCCAAGCGCCCGAACAGACAACCACATAATCAGCAACA
The DNA here is from genome assembly GCF_018613095.1 of Bacillus sp. ISL-75. Lineage (NCBI taxonomy): Bacteria > Bacillati > Bacillota > Bacilli > Caryophanales > Bacillaceae > Bacillus > Bacillus sp. ISL-75. The sequence continues at coordinate 68,819 of NZ_JAGGQX010000017.1, read as the reverse complement.
TATTGCTCGCTATTTGTTTGTACAATGGCACCTTCACCAAACTTTTCAATTTTCTCCACTTTTGTAAATGGCACCAATGTCATCCCATTCGCTAAGCCAAGTCGGCGATAGGCTCGAATGCATTCTTCACTAAATAACACTCCTGAATTTTTTTCTAAACATCCAACGGATCCTTCTGGTAAATTGAAGCCTGGCCACCGAACATTTATCTCATCACTTGATAGTATTTCAATAGGTAAAGAAAATTCTTTTGCACTTTTGACAACTTCCTCGATAAATAAAGAGCCCTCTGCACCGACACACAATACTCCTGTAGAAGAAAACAAATCCATTCCTGATTCTTGTTCTAATTCTCGCCATAATGCTTGAGCTCGGAGTGCAAGCGGAACATATTTCCTTCCTTCTCCATAGGCATGGCGAATGATTCTAGTATCCCCATGATGGCTGCCCAAGCTATGGGGGGGATCATTCGAATCTAGTAATAATGTCCTTTTTCCAAGCTTCGATAAATAATACCCTGCAGCCATGCCCATAGACCCTGCGCCTACAATAATCACATCATAGTGGTCCATCAAACGATCACACATCCTTTCATACACCTTTTTAAGTATGAAATAATAATATCAGAAATTTCTTTCTTAATAGAAGAAACTCGGTCTTTTTAATCTCCAGAAGAGCTTACTTTCTACCTATTAGTTGTTGGAACACTCCTGCAAATTTTAGTCTTAAAGTCCTTCAACTCTTTAAGGGACTACCATATGAGTGAATTCAACAGGCCATATTGTCGAAAATCTACATGCCTCGTCTATTTTTGTCTCCTTTTATCTTGTTTTATCGAATCTATTCCATATCAGTCAAAAGATGCTATAATTCAATTCATCTCTATTAGAATCTTTTTTTACTGAAATTTTACGAGGTGTTATCGGCAATGAGACTAGAACAATGTGAAGCTGCTATTAAAGAGAAACAAACCGAAATGATTAACTTAGGAATGACAAAAGGACTTCAAAATGAAGAAACCATCTTTTGCAGCCAAGAACTAGACAAACTGCTTAACGAATATAATAGGTTATTATTAGACGATAAACATTCTAATCCCCTAAATCCTTATGTTGACCTTTTCACAATATTTACAACACATGTACATAGGATTTTATCGATTCCTTACAGATCATTTTTCATTTAATTTCAATAGTGGTACCTTCAATTTAAGTCCTTTGAGAACCATTTCTAAATGTGTTTGAATTCGTTACTAATTTAGAGAGAATGCACCCATGGCATTCTCTCTCTTTTTTGTCTTTTTTTTTGGAATAAAGGGAAAAAGCAACGTAGGAAGGCTCTACGTGACCGAAACCGTTCAAAGAAGGATGAGAGGGTCACGTAGGAAGGTTCTACGTGACCGGAACCGTT
>NZ_JAGGQX010000017.1:61051-67310 GCF_018613095.1 Bacillus sp. ISL-75 | reverse complement strand
CTACGTGACCGGAACCGTTAAAAGAATCAATAGCTTTTAAGTGCTCTCCCAATAAAAAAAGACAAAGAGCAGCTTGCTCTCGTCTTCAGCTAATATAAAACATAAAAGTTCCTAGAACAAAATCAATCTTCTTTCTGGTAAACACCCTTGTCTACTTGGACAAGGGTGTTTGTTTAGTTTTACGATATTATTTGCTTTGAATAGTAGAAATATATTTTTTAACTACTTCATAAACATATTCTTGATTGGCTGCTGCCGTATCCGGGTTGTAGTTATCACCATTTGTTTTATTATTAGACAGTACTCGAATACCCAAGAATGGTACATCATAAGCTTTTGCCATTTGTGCTGCTGCGGCACCTTCCATTTCTTCTACAGATGTACCGTAATTCGTATGGAACCATTTAATTCGATCAACTTCATTATTCCAGACGTCTGCTGAACCGATTGTACCCTCGACAACTTTACCCTTAGTGTAGGTATCTTTTACTGCATTAGCAGCTGCAAGTAAATCCTTATCGCCCTCGTAGTAACGGATTTTTTCAGCATTAGGATCTGACCCGCTTCCTTCAGAAGCCATTAAGTCCATCGGAATCCATTGTGTGGGATCCATTCCCTCGTTTTCATTTTTACTTTCTGTTTTTAAGGAACCGATATTTGTCGTTCTTTTTCCTAAAACAATATCAAATACATGTAAATTCGGATCATGTCCGCCAGATGTACCTTGGTTGATGATAGCGATCGGGTTATATTTTTCAATCGCCACTGCTGTAGCGGCTGCTGTATTTTCCATTCCCTTACCTGTTTTAGCAACGATTACAGGATAATTGTCCAGCTTTCCTTTGTAAAAGATGAAATTCCCTGATTTTTCCACTTTAACTTTTTCTAACTTTTGTGCAAATTTTTCAGCCTCTATTGGCATTGGACCTTGAATAAGTATTGGCCTCCCAGCACCCTCTACCTCTGTTTCATTTAGAAAAGCTGAATTACGTAATGCAAGCAACAATAAGAACAGTAGAGCAATAGCTGCTAATGGAGCGTATTTCTTTAAGATTTTGTTTGTCATAAAAAACCTCTCCCTTTTCTCTTGATGTTTAATAAACTCGAAAATTTTGGTCAATAAAAAAGGTCTAGAAAATGTAGAATGGATTTCTACCTTCTAGACCTACAAGAGTCAAAGTATAGCTCATTTAGCAAAAATGTAAAAATATGCTAAATGATAACATGGCAACGGCTAAAAAAGCCGTAGAGCCAAATACTTTAACCCGTAGTCTAGTTCTTTCATTGGGAACCAGGTAGAAACACTCAGACCATATTACCGAGTATATACGAGTAATGATATTTAAGATGATTACTATGTTAATATAACAAATATAAAATAGATAATCAATAAAAAGGTGAATATTAATCCATTTTAACTATTTAATGTTCGTGTTTAGGAGAAATTACCGAGAAAACCGAGAGAAAATCATACAAAATATCATCAATACCGATTAATATGTAACCATGCACTTTACTCTCTCTGAAATTACTTAATATTGGTTGTTTGTTACTTTTTAAATAACCAGCCTTTTTTGTAAAACCAAAAAATCATTACAATTACAATGATCGCCATAACTCCTAGAGTGATAAAATAGCCGTAGTGCCAATGTAACTCTGGCATATGATCAAAATTCATTCCGTACACGCCTACAATAAATGTAAGTGGCATAAAAATGGTTGTTATAACGGTAAGTGTCATCATAATCGAATTCATGCGATTGGATTGAATAGACATGTAATTCTCCCTCATATCAGAAGTAACGTCTTGATTAGACGCAACCATATCCGTTAACTTCATCAAGTGATCATATATATCGGAAAAATAATGGTGAATTTGTTTTGTTTCCTGAATCCGCTTCGAGTTTATCATCCGGTATAACAAATCTCTCATTGGAATGATCGTTTTTCGCAACCGAATCAGTTCTCTGCGAATCTCATAAACCTCTTCGATGATTTTTTTACTGCTGGCTTCCTTCTCTTCATATTCATTTAGTTTATCCTCAATTTGATGCAAAATTGGAAAATAGCAATCCACTAATTCATCAATAATGCTATGTAGAACAAATAATGGTCCAACCTTTCCCATTTCCTTACTTGCAAATAATTTTTGCTTAACCATATCTATCGCCTCATCCTTCTCCTTATGAAAGGACACGACGTAGTTATCTCCTACAAAAACATCTATCTCCTCGCACCTTATTGTTTTACTTAATGAATGTAAAACAAAGAAAAGGACTCCATCATAATAATTCATATTGGGGCGCTGGATAAAATGCAGACAATCCTCAATCGCCAAGGGATGAAAGTGGAAAAATTCACTTAACAACTGCGTTTCCACATTAGTTGGTTCCTCAAAATCCACCCAATAAAATTTGAACCGATCTGACCTTAGATCCTCCAATTTTACTTCTTTTATCAACTGATTATCTTGTGTAATAGCATAGGTAAAAATCATTCATAAACCTCACTTTATTGATTTCAGCCATTCTAATTTAACCGCTAAAACTTATCACTCTTCGCTAAATTTCGAGTGGTAACCAAAGGCACTGATATATCCAGAGGGAAACTTTCGAACCATTAGCTTCCCTGTATTTCCTTAACACTCTTTCCAGATAAAAATGCATGACCAGTAGTTAGTTTGGCTATCGTTTGGAATCCATATTTTAAGTAAACCTTTTCGACTCTCTCATTGATCGGAAAAACCCAGAAATTCTCCACTCCTTGATTCTTTACTTCCTCTTGCAACAACCTTATCATGAAACATTTCTCATTTGTTCATGAGTATCCCCATAGCTGAGGCTAGGGGTTTCGAAAGAATAGGCTTTAAAGCCGCATTGTCTTTACGAGGGCTACCACAAGTCCCGCTACTACATCAGACCGAGGCCTTCAGCTTTGCTTTTCTTTTCTTTATGATGATTATTTTTCGTGGGGATTGGAGGAACTGTTTTTTCTCCAGTCCTTTGAAGACATCCATGGTATGTTTACGGACAATATTAAAAGCTCCATTCACATCCGCATGGATCAAAATCTTAGAACCCTTGATTTTATAAAAGGCTCGACTGCTTCTATACCCGCTAAAATTAGTTTGATGCTCTTCCCCGTAAGTTGGAATCGGGTCATGATTCAAGAAACTAGACTTGGAGGTATAGCTTTCTTCTCGAACAATGACTTGAATTCCATTTCGCTCTGCTTTGTATCGAATCATTCCTATGAAAGTGGCATATGGGATTTGTATGAAGGTTTGTTTACTAGTCTTTTGCATATCAACCTCCATCTTCCAACCCTTATTTTTTCCAATGATGATCGTATCTATGGTTCTTTCTTTCGCAATCTCCACCACTTTTGCGCTGGCCTTATGGAAAAAATCCATGACTCGATTGTTCCTTTTTCGGTCTAATGAAGTTAATCTTGTGCTGTTAAACTTCCCTTCCTTTGGTCCTTTTCCATTTCGAAGGATACTCATGTATTTCGCTCTTAATTTGTTATAATATTGATTGATCGATTTTAACCATTTGCCCTTGATAAGCAGAGGCTTTAGCCCCGTGTTATCGATGATAGTTGCCAGGTTATCTACGCCCAAATCAATACCCATTACTCGTTTCGGCTCAAATATCCATTCATTTAATTGTTTTTCTGATCGTTTGATCTCTTTTTCATCTTCATTTTTAAAAACGACTTCCATTACATACCGGCCATAAGTCGGGACAATCCGCACTTGTTGTAGTTTACCATCTATATGTGCGATTTTCCCCAGTTTTAATGTAAGAGGAGTTCCTGGTAATGAAAGCACATTTCCATTTTTAATTTTGGTAATTTGATTGGTTAAATAAGAAGTCGTACGTCCATTCTTCGGTTTATACTTAGGAATCTTTGGCTTTCCTGAAAAGCTAGTAGGCATGGTTTTATATTTCTTAGAGGCTTCGAAGAAACTTTTCCAATCATCATATACCTTTTTCATGGTTTGTTGATTAGACTGAGAGGGCATAGAAAGGTAATCGGTTTGTTTCATCACTTTAAACAGCGCTTCTACAAAGTTATAAGGAAGGAATGCTTTCTCTTGATGAGGCATTTTAAATAGATTTGGTTTTGGCTCCAAAACGTGACCATTATTATATCAATTTTTTTAGGCTTAGATTTGGCTCTCTCAAAACTTTTTAGACGAATTTTATTCATTTGAGGTAAATGGTCTTGAATATCTGTTAGAACTTGAAGTTGATTTTCATTTCTTGTTTCTTTTATTAAAGCAGTGTAAACCTGTCTAATATAGTAGTTGGTGATATTGTACAAGTTTTTCGCTTTAAAACAGAGTGAGTCACAGTAGTCGAACAATTCATGTTCCGGCTGAATTTGTATTTTATAGGATCGATACATATCATTCACCCCTCTCCAAAAGGAACAAGTGTTCTATTTATATATTCTCATTATACCAAAGAATTTCAAAGAATGTATAGTAAAATTACTTGCATTATCCTAAAAAAACGAACAAAAATACAGCTTATATCCCCATATCTAAAGCTAGGGGTTTTACGCTGCTTTTTGATAATTTATATATCATCACAAAAAAAAGAACAGAAGAAGTATAGAACGCAGGTGGGAGTAATCGCTAGTAAAACACAACAAAAATCTCCAGTAGCTTTACTTTTAAAAGGAGAGATCATACAGAAATTAAAAGTATCAAAAGCTAAAATGAATGTCTATCTAGAGGATGGAATGCCTCACTATATGATTGGAAATGAATACAGGTTTCTGGAAAGTGAGATATTGAAATGGCTGGAGTCCTATCAACCATCGCAGGAACGGTTAGAGAGTGACTTTATTGATAAAAAAGGACGGACCCTAGAAGAATATGTAACTGAAGATATCGTCCTCACAACGTTGCGGATCACAAAAGAGAAATTGGTGGGATTGTGTAAAAAAGGGATGCCTTTTGAAAGAGTCGGCGAAAAGGATTTTTTTCATATTCAGGATATCCTCGACCATTATCGGAAGGGACCTGTGGTCATACCGAAAGGAACACCTCCGGCTAGAAGTTCAAAGAAAAAATATTTACTGCCGTTATGTCTAAATATTCCTAAAGAGGTACCCTTTATTATCGTTGATGGTTCTTACAATTTTAATAATCACAATGCGGGGACCGGTTTGGTTCTGATTGTAAATTGTGATACAGCAACTGGTATCTCCAATGTCAGAAATATCAAAACAGCAAAATCTATTGTTTGTGAATTTCGAGCACTACTGGACGCATTAAGACTGATTAAAAAGAAAAAGATTAACAAAGCCATTATCGTGACAGACCAGGAAGCATGGTCTAAAGGAATCGCTATTGATGTAAATGCTTATGAAGGATCGGTTAAACCCTATATAAAAGAGTTTAATCAATTATGGACGGAGCTAAAGGGAAAAGTTGTCGTTAAATTTGTTGGAGAAATGAGCGATGGGAAAAAGAATGTCCTTTATAAAAAAGCTCATACCTTAAGCCGGGCATATAAAAAAGCTGCGTTTGATCATTTAGAGCTAGAATAATATTTGGTAGTTTGAACTAAAAAAGACAACGTGAGAGAGAAACTTTGAGAGAAGTATCCATTTCACTTTTATTAGTTGGCATTATTTAACATTAAAAATGAAATAATGTAACTAAAACCTCCCAGTTGGGGGGTTTTTGGCTTCAAATAAGACTCTATGTAAGTCTGAAATGGATCTTTTTATCAAGAAATTTTGATTTGTGCATTTTTAGGAGGGTTTTGTGCCATTTTCAGTTGGTTTTGTGCCATTTTAAACACCTTTTGTGCCATTTTCATAGGGTTTTGTGCCATTTTAAACACCTTTTGTGCTATTAGACAATATATGTAAAATATCAACCTCAAATTGAACTTAATTTTTCAGAGGATTTGATTTAAAATAGCAAAAAGCTTCTAGTCCACACTAGAAGCTTTTCTACTTTACCGCTTTAACTGAACGGTGGCAGACCCCCACCTATCAATTAGATGTTATCACAGTTTCCTTCTTGTCTATTGATGTAATAATTACCTTATACGAATCATTCTTTATGTTTGCCTTGTTTTCTTTACTCGTTGGAATACTTGAATGGTGTTATTGATAACTTTGGTTTTCGTTAAAGATTAGACGTATACCCTTTCTAGAGAAACAGCTACATCCCCATTCCTGGGAAACCGCCCATTCCCATTCCTGTGGAACCACTCATTCCCATTCCTGGAAA
>NZ_JAGGQX010000017.1:0-60980 GCF_018613095.1 Bacillus sp. ISL-75 | reverse complement strand
ATCCCCATGCCTGGTTGACCGCCCATTCCCATTCCTGGTGATCCGCTCATCCCCATTCCGGGGAAACCGCCCATTCCCATTCCTGGGGAACCGCTCATCCCCATTCCGGGGAAACCGCCCATTCCCATTCCTGGTGATCCGCTCATTCCCATTCCGGGAAATCCGCCCATTCCCATTCCTGGGGAACCACTCATTCCCATTCCGGGGAATGACATCATACCTTGTGAACCTAATGCCATGTTTTCACCTACTTTCTTTTGCATAATATGCTAAAAGAAAATATGGGAGCTTATTTTACCTATAAATTAGGCGAAATACCCACCGATTCTTATGTAAAAAACTAAAGGGATCCTGCAAATGAAGCTGCTGAGCCATGGATATGACAAAATGAACCCCCTCTTGTTCTCATAAGGTCGTGTACACCAATCCAAGGATCACATTTATAGACTAGAATAGAATTTACCCCTCAGCATCCATATATTCACTACCTAAAATCCACTTTCCATCTTTTTAAAATTATAGTATAATATCATTTTGGAAAAACAGATAAACATCAGGTATATAGTGAATTTTTATAATAGCATAAAGGAGTAAAATAGATGTCAAAAAATTACTGGCTCACCACAGAAGAAATGCTGGAAAAGAAAAAGCGCAAAAAGAACCTTACTTATAGTTTTATAGCCATAGGAACTGTTCTACTAAGTGCATTTGTAACAATCCTAGCAAACGGTATCTAACGATCTAGTAAGCAGAGCCCAATTCCCATAAATAGGTTTGAATTTAACTTTTTTAATAAAATCTAAACGGTTTATTCATAGTTTGTTCATGATTAAGTAGTACGATTAATACATGAAGAGGACAACATTTAACTTTTTCTTTTTCATGACCCCCTTTTAATATATTTTGTAGATCCGGCATCTTGCCGGATATTTTTTTAAGAAACTTTATGCATACCTTATCTAAATTATTTTTAATTTTTATAATATTTTTATTTTAATTTTGATGTTATTACAATATAACTTGTTCGCAGTTAATCGTAATCCGCTTAATTCAGTATTTGTTTATTTTCAAGCGGTTACAAATTGCTATTGGAGAACACTTGATATACCAATATTATTTACCTTTTTTCAAATATTTTTACTATTTCATTCCCTGTTCACATGAAAAATCCACTATGTTACTATCAGAATGGGATTGGAATCGTATTATCATTAGAAGACGAAGAATAAGGAATCAAGTCATCATGCCTTCCAAACCATTGTTGGAAAAAAATATTATTTTACGAGGTGTATGATGGAAGCAATCGAATCTGCTCAAATTGAAAACATGGAACTTTTACAGGAAATAGTTACTCTTAAAACGAAACTAAGCGAAATATATAATCAAATAGGTCCAAGCAGTTCCGAATATATTACACTTTCAATCAGACTTAATTTACTTATGAATAAATACTTTGAGGAAAAAACCGTAAATCTAATGAATTAGGAATGGCATGAGACATTCAAAAACCCTCTTACCTACTTTTGTAGATATGGGGGTTTTTGTTTGTTTGAAATTTCCTCTTAACCATGATGACTTTAAATGTATTGATTTTCATTTTCACTTTTTTCCAATACAATCCGAATCATTTCAAAAAACAAGAAGTTAAAAAATATCCAGACACTCCCATAAACATAGCCCCCAACAATATCACTCGGGAGTATTTCGGTGGATGCAATATTTGCTATGGTTAACCCCATTAATAAAACTAAAGTAAATAAAGGGCCTAATACTGGCGTAATAGTCATTTTTGGATGACGGACAAGTAAAAATATGCATGTCCCATAAATAATGATTGTTAAAGTGGCACTTATATCAGGAAAATTATCTGAATGAAATTTTCCTACAAACCCTAATGATTGAAGATAGGAAAAAATCTGCATGATGGATTCATGAAACAGCCTAGCTCCTAAAATTGCAACGATGAGAAGAAGATACTCTAGGATCCTGTTCTCTCCTTTTTTCCAAATACGGATGATGGTTATGCCGATCATTGCACAAATAGCATACAGAGATTGAAATACTAGAAACCCCTTCATCCAACTCATATAAATAACAGATGTAACCATATATTCCGCTATTTCATTAAACTGAGTAAACTCATTGAATAAATAATCTTGAGCCATTCCCAGCATCAAGGTCACCATACCAATTAAAACTAAAGTGAGAAAAGTAAGAAAGATCTCTGTTTTTCTTATAGTTTTTAGTCGATTAATTAGCCATGTTAACAAACTAATAAATAATTTTTTAATATGATTTTTATTAAACCGATAGACCAAATACCCAGCTAGAAATACTGCTATAACAATAATAAAAATAAGAAAATATTTTCTTGCTGCTTGATGGAAAGCCTCCCAGCGAGGTCCCAGTACTTTTCCTAATGTAATAAAACAGAATCCCCATAAAAATGAACCGATATATGCAGGAACTATAAATTTTCGAAATGGCATTCTAGAAATCCCAGAAATATAACCAGTGAAATGCCTAATCCCAGGAATGAAATAGGCAAAGACCAGCAATTTACTACCTGAACGTTCAAACCAAGCAGCTGTTTTTTTATATCTTTCTGGTCCAAGGTGAATATATTTGCCGTATTTTTCAATAAGTTTATAGCCACCTGCCTTTCCAATCCAATAGGTTACAGTAATTCCCGCCCCCCCTGAAACAAAGACAGTCATGAGAGCCAAAAGGTAATTCATTTTTCCCTGAAATACAAAATACCCAGCATAGCTCATTAAAAATTCGCCTGAAATAGGCAGGGCCATAAGTTCTAGAAAGATTCCTAAAAATAGAATCAGATAACTGTGCTGTTCAAATAAAGTGATTAAGTATGACAAGTAAATGCCTCCATTAAAATAAATATTCCTTCAACTTTAGTTCTAAATACAATGTAGCACGATAAATGATTTCATTTTCCATCTTAATGAATTCTTAATCTTGTTTTGAGAGAACAAAAAGGATAATAGATAAAATAAAAAAGCTATTCCCTTTTCGAAAAGGTTACTAGCTTTTTTACAATGGATAATAAATTAAAGTTTTTTAACCCTAATTGGACTTACCATTAAGAGAGCGAGGATTAAGGTGATCCATGCATTGCTATATAAAAACAATCCCATACCAGCCAATGGCAATCCAGCAGCGGGAATAGGTAATCCTTTAAAATATCCAATGGTTGGTTTAACACTAAATTTAGCTAATCTCAATGCCCCCATTGTTGGGAAAAGGATAAATGCCAATGAAGTTAAAATGGAGGGCGCTGCTATCGAATGAAATAGAAGTGCAGGAGCAACTCCGAAGCTAACAATATCAGCTAAAGAATCTAATTCTACGCCAAATTCACTATTCACTTTTAATTTTCTCGCTATTCTTCCGTCAAGAAGATCTAAGACTGCCGATAAGAAAATAAAAATGGAGGCTAGTTCAAAAAAGCCACTCATATTAGAGGTAATTGAAAGAACACCGCACAATAAATTTCCAATCGTAAATAAATTAGGTATAGCCTTTACCATATGATTAAACAAGGTAGCCCCCCTAACGAAGACAAATCTTCCCCATTTAAGTAGCATTTTCTATATATCCTTCCGTTATTCAAAAAAACAAGCAAATAAAAACAAAGTGAAGAACAAATTTTCTTTTTCCATCTTAATGAAAAATTAATCTTTTATTAAGGGCGCGTACAAGTTAGTTTTGTAAACTTTAAATTGCCCAATTAGATTGCAATACCATTCTTGAATTCAAGACAGAAAACGATAAGGTTATTTGGGTTAATTTTATTTAAAAGATGGGGGAGGTAAAGCAATGAAAAAATTCGTAGAGGCAACCATGCAAAGAGGCATTCTTATGATTGTGTGTGTTGTCATCATTTTGGGTTGGGGCGGTATATCTGCTTACCAGATGCAAAGAGATTATTTGCCTGGGATTAACAATACTACCCTTTCAGTTAGTATGAGGGTACCAGGATATCAAGCAGCTCAGGTAAAACAGCAAGTGACAGATAATTTATCAAGTGCCGTCAAAACAGTGGATGGTTTATCCAATGTTGAAACCACTTCTTATGACGGTGGATTATTTATGAGTTTGTATTTTCCAATGAATACAGACATGAAGCAAGCAGAAGATCAAGTAAACAAAGCCTTGGCAAATGCAGATCTTCCGTCAACTATTACGAGCACTCCTTCGGTAACAAGATTAACAACTAGTTCATTCCCAATTTTGACTTACAGTTTAACAAGCTCAACATTGGATGAACAAACACTACGTTCCACTGCAACACAGGAAATTGCTAAACAATTAAAATCTGTCCCTGGTGTAGCGGATGTATCCGCAATTGGGGGAGCAAAAGATGGATATGTATTAACTGTCCGCATGAAAGACCTAGTGAAAAACGGATTAACATTGGATGATGTGAATAAATCGTTTGCTTTGGCGGTTCCATCCATGCCACAGGGGAATATTGTAAACAACCAATTATCAATCCCAGTATCTTTTGATGGGTTACCATTAACTGAGCAGCAAATGGAAAACGCAACCATTAAGAATAAGGAAGGAAAAGTAATTCCTGTTTCAGCCTTTGGTACCATAACGCATTCCTTAAATGACGTTAAAACCGTCTCCAGAACAAATGGAGCGCCAAGTGTTACTTTAAATGTAATCAAAACACCATCAGCAAATATCACAGATGTTACAGATCAAGTAAAGGACCGTGTTTCACACCTTCGCTTGGATATGGTAAATCCAAACGATGTTTCTTTCCAAGTTTTACTTGACCGGGAAAAAGAATTAAACAGCTCTCTTTTCGGATTAGTTAGAGAAGGCTTACTTGGTTGTTTATTCTCAATGATTTGTGTGTTCTTCTTTTTCCGAAATGTAAGATCCACATTATTAATTGCGATTTCACTGCCAATTTCATTGTTAGCGACAACTGCCTTCTTAAAGTCAATGGGTATCACATTAAACATTTTAACGGTTTCAGGTTTGATTGTAGCCATGGGTCGTATTGTCGATGATTCCATTGTTATTTTAGACAACATGTATCGAAAACGGGAAGAATCGAAAGATAAATCCTTACTTTTCATTCTTGCATCATCAGTGGTTGAAATGATTCCTGCGATATTGGGTTCTACGTTAACGACCATTGCTGTTTATATTCCGATCGCCTTTGTTGGGGGAGTAATCAGTGCATCGTATAGCGGATTTGCTTGGTCCGTTGTGATTGCACTCATCATATCTTTCTTTGTAGCAATGCTTGTCATCCCTGCTCTTGTTTTTATGGGATGGAAAGGTGGAAATTCTACAAAACAAACGGTCAAACTAGATTCGACAATGAAACCACTATTACAATCAGCTTTTAAACATAAAAAAGCGATGATTATTGTTTCGATCTTAGTCTTTTTAGGTGCAGGCATCTATTCTGCATTTCTTCCAGTAAGTTTATTGCCTAGTGGAAAAATTGGACAAATCGCCATCAAGGCTGAATTACCTAAAGGAAGCACGTTAATTCAAGTAGATTCTGAAGTACAAAAAATCGAAAAAGCATTAAAGGAAAATCCAAAAGTCGATGCTTATTCAGCAAATTTTGGTTCGACGATGACACCACAAAGTGATGACGTGTTTGACCAAGGTGGAGGTTTTATCACCTATCCAAATGTCGCAAATTTATCTGTTGTGTTGAAAAACGACAAGGATGCGGATTCTGTGATTAAACAATTACAAACTCAGCTTCCAACGATATCTAAAAATGTTATTTATACCGTAACAAGCCAGAACATTTCTGGTGATGATTCACAAATGCGTATCTTGTTTACAGGTTCAGACCAAGCAACATTGGATCAAGTAGCTCAAGAAGCAAGAACGAACTTATCAAAAATTGTGAACCTAAGTGTAGATGGAAAAGTGGATTTAACAAATGGTTCACCAAAATACAAAGTTACATTTGACCAAAAAGCAATTCATGATAAAGGTGTAAAAATTACTGACATTCTAACGGTCATTAATCGTTATATGTCTTCATCTAAAGATGCAACGATTACGGTTGACCATAAAGCACTTCCTGTGGATCAATATTTAGATCAGATTGCAACAGGAACAAATTCAACTATAACGTTAAATGCTTCTGCGGATGATGTTTTAGCATCTCTTGCTGCTGAAACTTTTAAAGGAACAAATGGCGAAATGGTTCGTTTTGATCAGTTAGGTAAAGTTTCAAAAGATACCACTCCTTCTACTATTAGCGAAAGAGATGGTCAACCATTCTCCCTTGTGACAGCACAGATTACATCAAATGATATTAGTAAAGTGTCAAGCCAAGCAGACAAGGCTCTAAGCAGCATGAAACTTCCTAAAGATGTAACGTACTCATTGGGAGGAATCACTGAACAAGTAAAACAAATGATTTTCGATATGTCTGTTGCCGTTGCATTTTCTATACTTTTAGTATTACTTATTACCTCTTTTATCTTCAAAGGATGGAGAGCACCATTATCAGTACTTTTAAGCATCCCACTTGCTTTAAGTGGTGTCGTAATAGCATTAATTCTATTCAACGGAGAATGGAATTTAGCAGCATTAATTGGTATTCTGATGCTTACTGGTATTGTAGTAACAAATGGTATTGTGTTAATTGATAAAATTGAAAAAAATAGAAAAGAGGGTATGCCGGTTAAAGAGGCTGTTTTAAGTGGAAGTCTTTCTAGGATCCGACCGATTTTAATGACAGCAGCTGCAACAGTTCTTACTTTGTTACCACTTGCCTTTTCTCATAATGCAGATACCGTAATTTCTCAAACACTCGGCATTGTCGTAATTGGCGGTATGGTAACATCGACAATCAACAGCTTTATTATCATACCAATCATTTACGAGTGGTTGCATAAAAAAGCAGGAATCAAAAACATTAATGCAACAAAAGAAAAAAGTATCAGCTAAAAAATCTTTTAAGGATAGTGAAGATGTCCATCAACCATCACTAAATCTTGAGTTTCCTCAATTATTAATAAAGCGCGCCATGCCAATCATTACTGGAATGGAGAGAATCAGTACCTTGAAGCCAAGGCAGGAGAAACAAATGACAAATAGCACCGCATTTTGCGGTGCTATTTTAGTTTTACAATAGGAAACGTAACCTGTAAAAAATGCTGTCTCTATTACTAACAAACTTACTCCCAATCAAGATTGACCTTATTTCTGTTCTAACCTCTCAAGAATCCTTCTTTTCCTATAAAGCATAATCCCTGTCTCAGCAAGGTCATTAATCATTGACCTGTTTGTAAATGCACCAAAAATCATCCCAGCAATAGGTACCATTTGAAACAGCTTCTTCCACCCAAACTGGTCTCTGTATGTATAGACAACCTCACGCCAGCCTTGCAGCTGCGACATCATTTCACCTGACCCGCTCCCTTGTTGATAATAGCTGGAAAGCTCATTCAAAATCGCACGTTTGCCGACAATATCCGCTGAGGAAAACTGCAGGCATTTAATTATAAAAATTCGTTCGCTTTTTTCGTTAGGATCATATCCATGAATGATAGCAATTTCCTGCAGCGTTTTTAATGAAATGCCCATTAAAGCCGGAACATCGATCGCAAGAGTAAAAATCCCGCCGATTCCGGTGCTCGCTCCTTGAATCGTCGCAAACTTCTTTCGTTGACCGGTCAACTCTTCGCTTATCTTATTCATGGCAGCTAAAGGGATCTCCTTGATATCAGCTATTTGGTTAATCGGCTTACCTGTCTCTTTTTCAATTTTTCCAAATAGATTATCTTCTTTAATTAAATAGCTGCCGCCCGTCTGAATATAGTTACCGACCTCTTCAAGTAATTTCCCCACTTTATTGTGGATGAATTGAGGAGTGATTTTATCGAGAATCTTAAATGGCAGTCGTCCCAGGCGATCCCAAATCCACAAATCGCTTTGGCCATTTTCCCACTTCTCAATAACAGTTAGCTCTTTCAATAATTCATCTCTTGTTTCCATTTATACTGAGTCACCCTCGTTTGTTTATTTTCTACAAAATTACCCTTATTCTCATTAATAAAACATACGTATGATCAATGGAAAGGTTTCAGGGTTTGTGGTTTTTTAGGTCGAGGTGTAAACACCATCATCTTTCATCCCATTAGGAAAGTCCAATATTTACGCGAAAAAAATCAATTAGCAAAGTTATTCTGCCCGTAATCATAGAAAAAACAATCCGTGGTAACGATTAGAGGTTAATTGTGCCCGTGACCTCGGGAAAAAGGAACTAACGGTAACGATTAGGGGTTAATCGTGACCTCAGGAAAATGAGACCTGACCCCAAAAGACTAGATTGTTCGGAGAATGACAAGTCACGGAATCAAAAAAAAGACAGCGAGTTATTGCTCGCTATCTCCCTTCCATGACTATTTCTTTTCTAACACATTAATAAATTCGCGTAGATAGTCAGGCAGATCCGGTGGACGACGACTGGACACCAGGTGACCGTCCGTTACAACGGGTTCGTCATACCAAATCGCGCCTGCATTTTCCATATCATCTTTGATCCCAGGAGTACTGGTTACTTTTTTTCCATCAAGGATTTTTGCAGAAACTAGTACCCAGCCTGCGTGGCAGATTTGTCCGATTGGCTTTTCATCCGCATTCATCTGCTGAAGCAGAGAAAGGACTTCCGGGAAGCGTCGGATTTTATCTGGTGCCCATCCTCCTGGAACTAAGATTGCATTATAGTCTTTAGCGCTAACCTCACCATAGGCAAAATCAGAGATCGCAGGTACTCCGTATTTACCAATATATTTTTCCTTTGCTTTTTCTCCGGCAAGATGGACGATTGCCCCCTCTTCCTGAAGTCTGAGAATCGGATACCATAACTCTAAATCTTCAAAATCATTATGAACGAGACTTATTACTTTCTTTCCTTCTAATCGCATGGGTTTATTTTCCTTTCAAATGAGGGAGTATTAATGCTTGGAATCGGATCATTCAGTAGCTTCATATTTCTTTTGATTATACAGGGATTTGTCCTTTGCACCAAATATCTCACTTTGTGGGAAAAAAAGTAACCGCCCAATCCAGATAGATGGGCGGTTACTTCTTTGCTTTTTATCCATAATGGTTGTTGGTTAGTTCCCCTATGGTAAGGTCGGATCAATTACTTTCCAGAACTGGTCGGCAACAACTTGATAGCCTGCTAGACTTAGATGAATGTCAAATGGATTTGGAAGATACAATGGATAGTTTGATGCAATCACATTGTAAGTCGGCACATACGTATCGTGATTGGCTTTGGATAGCGTTTCGATTTTACTATTAAACGCAAACAACAATGGCAGCAGCCCGGCCTGTTGCTCCGCAGGCAAATAAGGGAAGGTATTGTAATAACCCATGACATAAACCTTCGCATGGCGGTTTAAATTATCAATCGTTTGTAAAATAACTTGTAAATTCAGAGATGCACGGGCAATTGCAGCTGGCGCAGTACTACCAGTTGGGTCGGCCTTTAGAGCCCCTAGAAGGTCAATTCCCCCAATATCAATGGTAATGTACTCAGCTTCTTTAATTCCTGCCCTTACCTCTTTGTTAGAAAGGACATCTTTCAACAATTGGGCTGAAGTATAGCCAGGGACAGCATAATTATCATAATCAACTTTGTAACTTTCTTTCTCAAAATCTTGTGCAATGTAATCAGGATATCCTACATCACCTGGACCAAAGGGCGTATACCCTACTGCGAGCGAATCCCCTAGGGCCACATAATCAATGACCGGTTTTTGAGGACTTTTTGCGGCGTTTGCAGGGCCTTTTGCAAAAGCGTTAACGGGTAAGGACATAAGTAAAGCGCCAACTAATACTAAACTCTTGAATTTTTTACTAATTTTCATAACACCTCTCCATTCGTTATAAAGTACATTACTATTTTAACAAAGAGGTGTTATGTTCGTAATTAAGAATGTTTAGTCAAAAATCTACAAATCTGATCTTTTATTTTTATTTTTGAGCAAAGTCATCATCTCAGGGTCCTCAGGAATAAAGTTCACCCCATATTTCAACCTTTCCTACGAAAATGACCTCTTCACCGACAAATTCCGTTCAGAATTTGTCAATTTTTTTGTATAAAAGTATATTTATAGAATCAAATTGTTTAACCGAATGGAGATTCCTCCTCATTTGGGTAGGAACCTTTTTTATGGTGCCTGACACCAAACCTTAGTTTTTATAATACTTTCGCCTGTAAACGAATAAACATGTACAAGCGAAAGGGGATTAGCATGGACAATCATGGCTTCTTCAATTTTGTAATCTATAAGTTATTAACTATTACGCTAGAGTTCATCTCCCTTTATCTCCTGATCCTATGGTCTGAATGGTTTGCGGAGAAAAAAGGCTATAACCTTTTTGAAAGAGCGTGGTTAATCACCCTAATCTCCATGCCAATCTTAACTTTGATCCTTTGGACGATCATAATCGGAAGATTCCATTTGTTTTAATAGGTGGCAGAAGGAGTTGAAAATTTATGGAAGAAAAAAAAGTGACGTGGTTAGAACTTTTTTATGACTTGCTATTTGTAGCAGCAGTTGCAACTACTACTCATGTTTTACTTCATGTTGAAAAAGGTTATATTTATCCAGAATATCTATTAAAGTTTGCTCTAATGTTTATCCCGATATGGTGGTCTTGGACTGGACAAACAATGTTTATCAATCGGTTTGGACAAGATTTTTTGCATCAACGTATCTTTATAATTCTTCAAATGTTATTTGTCCTTGTTATGACATCCAGCTTATCGGAAGATTTTGATCAATACTATCTCCCTTTTCTTATCGGCTATATTGGAGTAAGGGCACTAACGGCAATTCAATATCTTGTTGTTCAGAATCTAGAAGAAGGGGATAGAAAAACGGCTGCTCGGTTTTTAGGAACATGTTTTGGGATTGGAGTCCTCATCTCATTTCTCTCTATCTTTTTTGATTCGTGGATTCGATACGCTGTGTTATATGCAGGAATTATTGTCGATGTTATTGTGCCTGTTTTCGGACGCAAGTATTTGGTAAAAGCCCTGACCAATACGGCTCATTTATTAGAACGATTTGCTTTATTGACATTAATCCTTTTTGGAGAATCGGTCGTCAGCACCCTATTTGTACTACAGCCCCAAAAAGGTGATTGGAATTCGATCTCATTTTCGATTATTTCATTTATCCTTATTATTTCGATGTGGTGGCAATATTTTGATAATGTAGAAAAGAAGGTAGATAAGTCGATTCATGGGGCAGGACAAACTATTATTTACGGACATCTGTTTATTCTAATGTCGTTGAGCATGATTGCAGCATCTATCAAACTGATGTTTTTATATGAGGTCCATTATTCATTTATCGTATATTTTGTATTTAGTTCTGTATTGCTCTATTTCATTTCAACTACCATTGTTTTTCATCAATACAGGTATGAACAACACCGTCTGAAAATTTATCATTTAGGGTTGTTTTTAGGGATTTTAGCAGCCTTTTTTATTATTAATTTGATCATGGTAGTTCCAAACATTGTCATAATGGGAGAATTAACTCTATTTTTTATCATCTATGCTAAATTTACAACCACTTAATAAAATACGGACTCGGCTTGAAAAAGTGCCAGTGATTTCAAAAGTTGTTCTTGACCTTTTGCATTCCGTTTCTCCTTCATAGATACCAAAAATTAAGCTGCCTAGAATTACCGGCAGCTTTTTGAAGTAGTTATACTAAATAATCAATCAGTTTTACTTTAGGCTGGCCAAAGATTTCCGCTTCAAGCCTACGTCCGGTCGGGGTAGCCGCTAGTCCGCCTTCGGCTGTTTCCCTTAAAGAAGCCGGCATTGACTGTCCAATTGCATACATGGCTCCAATGACTTCGTCACATGGAATCCTGCTGGTTATCCCGGCAAGGGCCATATCGGCTGCTGTTAAGGCATTCGATGCACCCATTGCATTCCGTTTCACGCAAGGCACTTCAACGAGGCCGGCAACCGGGTCGCAAACAAGACCCAGCATATTTTTCAAGGTGATGGCCATCGCTTCTGCTGATTGCTTTGGCGTACCGCCAGCCATTTCAACGATTGCAGCTGCAGCCATACCTGAAGCCGAACCTACCTCTGCCTGGCAACCGCCTGCAGCCCCTGAAATGGACGCATTGTTTGCAACGACAAATCCAAACGCCGCTGCCGTAAATAAAAATTCAATCATTTCCTGCCTAGTTGGATTGAGTTTATCCTTAACCGCAAATAATGTACCCGGGACAACCCCGGCCGAACCGGCAGTTGGGGTGGCACAAATGATGCCCATTGCTGCATTGACTTCATTCGTTGCAACCGCCTTGCTCACCGCATCCAACAGCAATGTGCCTGTAAGGGACTTTCCGCTCTGAATATAGTTTTGCAGCAATACTGCATCTCCGCCTGTGAGTCCTGTGCGTGATTTTACTCCATTTAAGCCCCGTTCGATAGCCCGTTCCATTACCGTCAGGTTCTGATCCATTTTGGCAATCACATCTTCACGGGAAAGGCCAGTAACTTCTATTTCCTGCCGAATCATAATTTCGGCTATTTTAACCTGTCGTTGTTCCGCCAGCGAAACAAGTTCAGCTACATTACGAAACATAGGATTTCCCCCTGCTGTCTTCTATTAATTTATGTTCGTGCCCGAAAACACCTATTTATACAACCATACGGATTACACTTATAACGTTATCCAGCTTTTGCACCCCGTTGATTACCTGGTCATCTAGCTTTTCATCGGACTCAATTACCATGATTGCCATGTCGCCTTTATCTTTCCTGGACACTTCCATATGACTGATGTTTATTTTATTTTGCGAAAGAATGGATGTTACAGAGCTGATTACTCCAAAACGGTCATTATGAATGACCAGTATTGCAGGGTCACCCGATAATTTTAGTTTGAACGAATTGATTTCAGTTATTTCAATGGTTCCTCCGCCAATGGAGATGCCGATAATCTCCAACTCTTTATCTTCATCAAAAAGATTAATCTTTACTGTGTTTGGATGTTCTGTAATGGCCTCTTCCTCTTGAAAGATGACCTCCATACCCAATTGTTCCGCTATATCCAATGTGTCGGGTATCCGCTCGTCGAACGTATCAAAATCCAATAAGCCCGCCACAAGAGCCAAGTCTGTTCCATGTCCTTTATACGTTTTTGCAAATGAGCCGTAAAGCGATAGAACAGCCTTTTTCGGCTGGCCCTCGAATAGGGTTCGGGCAACGCGGCCAATCCGGACTGCACCAGCTGTATGTGAACTGGAAGGCCCAATCATAATCGGACCAATGATTTCAAATGCTGATCGATACTTCATTGTTTTCACCTGAGTTCTATAATTAAGATTCTCTACATAGATGTTCCGTTTGTTTTCAGCATGCAGCCTGCAAGAAAAATAGGGACAATTGATGAAAACTGTCCCTATTTACTGCTTCTTATATTAACAGCTTCCTTATACCCTTCCGTTTCTCCTACAATCAAACAGTCAGGAGTTTAGATCGCTTTCCTCTCCGTCAGATCCTCTGCTTGAAGATCCGCAGGTACACGCTTGTTAATTCCGAAAGCATAAAAGCTGATGACCACAATAGCCAAGAACACAATACCCGCAATCAGCGATACACGAGTGTCTTCATTGAACCACATACCGACAAGGACCGCTACCAGATAGGCAATTGTCACATAGTTAGTGACAGGCGCAAAAGGCATTTTGAATGGATGAGCCGCCATTTTTTCAGCATGGACTTTCCTGAACTTGATTTGGCTGATCAGAATGACAAACCAAGGAACCATCCCAGGAAGAACACTTGAAGCATAGACGTACACAAACAGTTTTTCAGGTGCAATATAACTTAAAACAACTCCAAAGCCAAGGCCGATTAGTACGCCAATTGTACCGAATAAAGGCACCCCATTACTTGAAACCTTCGCAAACGCTTTTGGAGCTTGTCCATTGACTCCAAGTGTATAAAGCATGCGCCCTGCGCTATAGATACCGCTGTTACAGCCAGACAATGCAGCAGTGATAACCACAAAGTTAATGATTCCAGCTGCAGCAGTAATACCGATTTTTGCAAAAGTTGCTACGAATGGGCTTCCGATCGCATGTAATTGATCCCAAGGATAAACTGTAACAATAACAAAAATTGCGCCAATATAGAAAACGAGGATACGCCAAATAGTACTTTGGATCGCGTTTCTAATTGTTTTCTGTGGATCCTTCGCTTCACCAGCTGTAATACCGATAAGCTCTACACCTTGATAAGCACCAACAACAAGTGATAGGGCAAAGAGGAACCCTTTAAGTCCGCCAGTAAAGAAACCGCCATTTTTCCAGAGGTTTGATATGCCGATCGCATCTCCTCCGTTGCCAATGCCGAAGAAAATCAGGCCGAAACCTGCAATAATCATCAATACAATCGTAACTACTTTAATCAAAGCAAACCAAAATTCGAATTCACCAAATGATTTTACAGAAATAAAGTTAGCCGCCCCAAGGATAACCATTGCGATTAGGCCTGGAATCCAAGCAGGAAGATTTGGAAACCAATAATGCATATAAGTACCGATTGCGATAACTTCCGCCATACCGACAACTACCCACTGAAACCAGTTACTCCAGGCAGTCATATATCCCGCTATTGGATGGATATACTTATAGCCAAATGTTGCGAAGGAACCTGTACTTGGTTCCAAATAGAGCATTTCGCCCATGGCGCGCATAATCAAATATAGAAATATTCCTGTAATTGCATAAGCAAGCATTACGGATGGCCCCGTCCAGCCTATCGTGCTGGAAGACCCCATAAATAGACCTACACCAATCGTTCCGCCCAACGCAATCATCTGAATATGGCGTGAACTTAAACCCCTATTTAATTCCTTGTTTGCCATTTAAATTTCCCCCTCTTTATTGTCAAATTTCTAATATACACGAACGCGTCCATCCGGAAAATACATTTGTCTTTTTTCCGCAGATGAATTATAATAGTTTTTATAGAAGAGAGCGTTTTCCTTTACCCCAGATTTCATAAAATAGTTTTGGGAAAGAAAGGTAATAATTAATAGGCTAGTGCAAGCTCCCTAAAGGGAATGCCTAATTTCTCTGATAGGTTTTCCAACATATCTTTTGTCATACGGTCCAGGTTATATTTAGGATTGAAATCCCATTCCTCGCGTGCAGCAGATACATCAAGGCTATTTGGCCATGAGTCTGCGATGCCTTGGCGTACAGGGTCAACATTGTATGAGATTTCGAATTCAGGAATGAATTTTCTAATGGATGCAGCAATTTGTTCCGGCTCAAAGCTCATGGCTGTGATGTTAAATGCATTGCGGTGCTTCAATCTTGAAGGATCAGCCTCCATCAATTGAATGATAGCATCGATCGCATCAGGCATATACATCATATCCATATAGGTTCCTTTGCCAATGAATGATATATATTTCTTATTCTTAAGTGCTTCATAGTAAATATCTACTGCGTAGTCGGTTGTTCCCCCGCCTGGAAGAGTTTTGTATGAAATCAGTCCAGGGAACCTTACTCCGCGTACGTCTACACCGTATTTTGTAAAATAGTAGTCGCAAAGCAATTCACCGGATACCTTTGTGACGCCATACATAGTAGCTGGTCTTTGTACCGTATCCTGTGGTGTCATTTCTGCCGGTGTTCCTGGTCCGAAAGCAGCGATGGAGCTCGGTATAAAGAGTTTCAGGTTTAGCTCACGTGAAACTTCAAGGGCGTTCATCAGGCCACCCATATTCAGGTCCCATGCGAATTTTGGTTTTGCTTCTCCTACTGCCGACAAAAGGGCTGCAAGATGCATGAGGGTATCAACTTCATATTTTTTGCAAAGGCCTAGCATTGCTTCGTAATCCATAACATCAAGTATTTCAAATGTACCACCCTCGATGACTGGATTGCCTTCGATATGGCGAATATCTGTTGCAACAACGTTTTCTGTTCCGTACATTACTCTGAGACGGTGTGTCAATTCCGAACCGATTTGGCCGAGACAGCCAGTAATAAGAATTTTTTTCATATGACGGGACCTCCTGAGGTTTATTTACCCTTATTTTACTGAAGCAAGAACACTTTTATCCTTGGTGAAATTGTAAACGTTTAAATAATAGACAATTCTTTACCTATTTTTCCATAGACTGCCAAAACCTCATCAAGCATTTCCTTGGTATGCGCAGCAGTAGGCATATTTCTAACTCTGCCTGTACCTCTAGGAACTGTTGGGAAGGTGATTGATTTTGCATAAACGCCTTCTTCCATCAGCCTGCGCGAAAATAATTGGGTCAGATCTTCTTTTCCTATGATGCATGGGGTAATTGGTGTTTCGGAATGTCCAATTTCGAAACCAAGGTTCTTTAAGCCTTCTTTTAGGTATCTTCCGTTTTCCCAAAGCTTTTCAACTTTTTCTGTCGATTCGGTCATGATATTGATCGCTTCGATACAGGCGGCAGCATCTCCCGGAGTCAATGAGGTTGAAAACAGGAATGGACGTGCACGGACTTTCAGCCAGTCAATCAGCTGCTCTGTACCTGCTACATATCCGCCTACGACGCCAATCGCTTTTGAAAGGGTCCCAATCTGTAAGTCAATTCGGTCTGAGAGGCCAAAATGCTTAACCGTACCAGCACCGTTACCCATTACACCAGAACCATGGGCATCATCTACATAAGTGATTAACCCAAACTCATCAGCAATTTCGACGATTTCCGGAAGCTTTGCTACATCACCGTCCATTGAAAAAACTCCGTCTGTGATGTACATGACTTTTTCGTATAAACCGCTTTCAATTGTCTCTTTCGCTACTCGACGCAAATCGTCCATGTCCTGGTGCTTGACGCGGATAATTTTCGCTCCTGACAATCTGCACCCATCAATAATCGATGCATGGTTCAATTCATCCGAGAGAATGGCATCCTTCTTTGTCATCAGGGCTGAAATAGCACCCATATTGCAATTGAACCCGGATTGGAAGGCAATGGCAGCTTCGGTATGCTTGAACTTGGCAATTGTTTTCTCCAATTCATTATGGATTGTCAATGTACCATTGATTGTACGGACCGCACCGGCCCCTAACCCATACTCTTCGATTGCTTCATGCGCTTTTTGCTTCATTCTTTCATTATTGGCAAGGCCAAGATAGTTATTGGATGACATATTGATTAATGATTTGCCATTGATGGTAACTATAGGGCCGTTTGGTCCTTCTACAGTATCAATGACATTGTAGAGGCCGTTTTCCCGCAACTCGTTCAGTTGGGGCGTTAAGAAATCCGCTAAAACCTTTTTTGCCAAAATAATTCCTCCTTTTAAATTACCCTTCAGTTTCTTCACATAACACCTATTCGTTTTGTTTCATCGTGAATTTATTATCAAAAAAATTGGAAACGGTTTCAAACGAGTGCAAAAAAAACAATTACATCACGAAAATTACTCCCGAAATTTTTCAATCCTACTTTTGAACGCAAGATGTTATGCTATGGAATGGGAAGTGTAATAATAAGCTGGTTTAGTTGATCCCCAGATCAACCGTATTAGAAATGCATAGATTCATATATTTCAATGTAATTCTATAATTATGTCGAAAAACTGTCAATACTATTACAAAAAACTAATCATTCAGACTAATGTGCTGCTATTAAAGAGACCTAGATGCATAAAGGGTTTTATTTATTAAGTTAGAAATTACTGCTTTTATTTTCCAAAAGAATGTTTCGTTTCCATTCTTTAAAAATAGTCGAGTTATTCTAATCCATTTTTATCGATTTTTGTTCTGAAACTTAATCCAATTTATTGTCAATGTGATTTAATTGTTCATTTCGTTTCTTTGAGGATCATGCCCATTAATTTATATAGACAATTTACCCAATCCTTCTAACCCACATAAGTTACATTATTGAAGTGAAACAGGAGGAGTGGCAGATGGTGATCCATGTGGTCCGGAGCGGTGAAACACTTTGGCAAATTGCTGCACGCTACAAAGTAAATATGAATGGAATTGTTCAATCAAATGGGCTCCAAAACCCGAACCAGCTGTTAGTTGGCCAATCGCTTGTAATCCCAGTCCCCGGGACATCACACATCATTAGATCCGGTGATACATTGTGGTCAATTTCACAACAGTATGGGGTGGAAATTAACTCGATTATCCAGGCAAATCAACTCACAAATCCGTCTCTTTTATATCCGGGGACAAAACTAATTATCCCTCCACGGATACATGTGACTCAAGCTGGGGAAACCTTATGGCAAATTGCGAATCGTTACGGGGTGACAGTCCAAGCGATTATCATTGAAAATCAGATTCAAAATCCAAACCTCATTTATTCCGGTACACGGTTAAGAATACCAATCAAGAAACCAACCATCGAAGTCAATGCCTATACCTACCAACCCGATCAAGCAGCGGCTGAAACGGTTAAGGAACTTAGCCATTTGCTCACGTATATCAGTCCATTTGCTTACCTAATCAATGAAAATGGGGATCTCACTCCAGCTCATGATGAGTTAACCCTACAAGCAGCAAAAACAAGTAATGTCACACCGATGATGTCGATTACAAACTTTACTTCAACTGCAGCTGGCTCAAACGTGGCTCATACCCTTTTATCTAGTCCAGAATTACGCGAAAAAGTACTAACAAATATGCTTCGGATTATGGATGAAAAAGGGTATAAGGGCGTAAACATTGATTTTGAAAATGTGTTACCAGCCGATCGCGAAAATTACAATCTATTCCTCCAACTAACCGTGGACCGTCTTCATCCGCGAGGATATTTTGTCTCAACGGCAGTTGCACCCAAGCAAAGTGCGACACAAGCGGGTCTGCTGTATGAAGCACATGATTATGAAGCACATGGTAGGATTGTAGACTTTGTCGTGCTGATGACCTATGAATGGGGATACCGATTAGGGCCGCCACAGGCGATCTCTCCTATCAACCAAATGAGACGTGTCGTGGAATATGCGCGGACCGTTATGCCGGCAGAAAAAATATTCTTAGGGTTCCAAATTTATGCCCGTGATTGGCTCCTTCCATATGTTAAAGGACAAGAAGCAGAAACATTTAGTACACAAGAAGCGATTGCGCGTGCGGTAAAATACGGGGCATCGATTCAATATGATGACACCACCCAATCACCATTTTTCCGTTACGTCGATGAAAAAGGCCGTGGCCATGAAGTTTGGTTTGAAGATGCCCGCAGCGCCCAAGCCAAGTTCGACTTGGCTAAGGAATTTAATCTCCGCGGAATTAGTTACTGGGCATTAGGCTATCCGTATCCGTCGAACTGGACGTTGTTAGCTGATAATTTCAATATCAAAAAATAATTTTATGAACAATCAGTTCTAGCATGGACTGATTGTTCATAAGTGAATATTTCCGAGTTAGCGCTGATTACTGAAATATTCTCCAAAGAAAAACCAACTGTAACTCCTGTCCGTTCCATTCTTTTAACAACTACACTTAAAAAAACCTAAATCAACACTACACATAAAAAGGATGAAGTTTTTCGTTTAAACTATACTCGATTCTTTGCCTGAAATTATTCCAAGTGACCATTTCCAATGCTTCTTCAACTGGAAAGAAACCAACTTCCAAACTTTCTGAGGAAGTGGTCAGCTCTCCTCCGGTTGGTATCCCCAAAAATAATGCACTACATATCGATTGGCTCACATTTTGATATATACCACAAAATTTAATCACTTCAATATCTATTCCGCTTTCTTCTTTTGTTTCCCTGATTGCTGCATCCTTCAATGATTCTCCTTCTTCAACCTGACCACCAGGCATTTCCCATCCCCTTCGTGGACCTTTAATTAATAAAATTTCCCCCTGCTCATTAAGTACAATAGTTGCAGCTGAAACAATATGTTTTGGAGTTGGCATATCAGACCTCACATTACTATAGAATACCTAATCAATTCGCTGCCTTTTTCGATTCCCCTTCTTTCACATAACCGA
Organism: Bacillus sp. ISL-75; assembly: GCF_018613095.1. Classification (NCBI taxonomy): domain Bacteria; kingdom Bacillati; phylum Bacillota; class Bacilli; order Caryophanales; family Bacillaceae; genus Bacillus; species Bacillus sp. ISL-75. The sequence goes on along the minus strand of NZ_JAGGQX010000017.1, from coordinate 40,954 downwards.
TCCATGAAAGGACACAACTCGCCTATTTTCCCAAAATTCCCCTTTCAACCAATCGTTTGATTAAAAGTGCCTTCAACCCTTGATAAATAAGTATTCATACCTTCAAATTTATAAATTAACTGTTGAAAAACGACCTAAAATTAGGAGATAAATAGCCTTTGAACAATTATTGTCTCCAAACGACAGCCAATCGACGTGATTCCATATATGCTATACTAATTAAACGTTTGGTTGAAATAGCTGTAAACACTGTTCTATAGGTATTTTCCCTGTAAATGGTGAGTGGATATTGTCGAGATTCGCAAAATCATTCCGCAGGAAATAACCCACCTTCCCACAAAATCTGATGGGTTTCTCTTAAACTTCCATCATTCTATTAATTTCCCGCCTTTTCTCTACTACACAAACGTTTACTTAAAAGTGGTGTCAACTCTCTCCAGTCCTGACCTTAACCCTCAAAATACCTGAAAGGAATGTAGAAAAATGACTTCAGCTTTAACTCACTCTCTATTTCAAGGCGTCTTTCGTTAAGACCGGGAATCTATGAAAAAAATAAAAAGCGTAATCGATCGCTTATTACGCTTTTTATTAGGATGAAGTTTATTTTTCAAGTCCGGCTTGAAGTAACGCTCGATGGGCAAGCAGAAGGGACCCCGTGATCCCGGCATTATCCCCTAGACCAGGACTCACAATATAGTTAGAAAGCTCCGGTAAGGTGATATAATCGTTCAATAATTCCGGCAGGTACTTATAGATAGACGTGAATACCTGCTTTTGGTTCATGACGCCGCCGCCAAGAATAATTTTTTTAGGAGAGAGAACCAGTATATATTGCATAAGTGCCTGTGCAATATAGTACCCTTCCATTTCCCATACTTCGGAACGCTCCACCAGATGGATTCCTTTTGCACCCCACCGTTCTTCAATCGCAGGTCCAGCCGCCAGACCTTCCAGGCAATCAGCGTGGTATGGGCATTTGCCTTTGTATTCATCATTCGGATGACGTCTTACAAGAATGTGACCCATTTCAGGATGTGACCAACCTTGCAAGAGTTCCCCCTGTACAATCGCTCCTGCTCCAATGCCAGTCCCAACAGTTATGTAAAGGCAGCTATCCAGGCCTTTTGCAGCACCCAGAACAGACTCACCCAATGCAGCAGCATTTACATCCGTATTGAATCCGACTGGAACGGAAAAAGCCTCTTTGAACGTTTCAACAAATGGGAAGTCCCTCCATGCTGTTTTCGGTGTCGTGGTAATCATTCCATAAGTTGGACTTTCCCGGTTCACATCAATCGGCCCGAACGAGCCAATTCCGATGGCTTGGATAGGAAATTTTTTAAAAAATTCAATCACCCTAGGAATGGTCTCCTCAGGTACAGTAGTAGGAACCTGAAAACGCTCCAGAATCTTACCCGATTCATCCCCTACTGCACAAACAAATTTTGTTCCTCCTGCTTCAATGGCACCTAACATGTAAACTTCCTCCAATTGGCATTATTTTAAATGTCTTTTTGATATATTTAAAAATAGCACAAAATAGAAGAATGGAGAAACCCGCTAGAACAAAATTAATTAACCGCATAAACGCATGTTATCGGCGAAAGTGCTCAAAAAACTATATTACTAAAATAAAATGAGCACCACACTGGCTGTTAGTGTTTAAGAACCTCTCTATGTGACCGGACTCTCCTTTTTTCTTCCCTCACGGTCACTTAGAACCTCTCTATGTGACCGGACTCTTCCTTTTTCCTCCTTCGCGGTCACATAGAACCTCTCTATGTGACCGGACTCTTCCTTTTTCCTCCTTCGTGGACACATAGAACCTCTCTATGTGACCGGACTCTCTTTTTTTCCCCCTTCACGGTCACATAGAACCTCTCTATGTGACCGGACTCTTCCTTTTTTCTCCTTCGCGGTCACTTAGAACCTCTCTATGTGACCGGACTCTCCTTTTTTCTTCCCTCCCGGTCACTTAGAACCTCTCTATGTGACCGGACTCTTCCTTTTTCCTCCTTCGTGGACACATAGAACCTCTCTATGTGACCGGACTCTCTTTTTTTCCCCCTTCACGGTCACATAGAACCTCTCTATGTGACCGGACTCTTCCTTTTTCCTCCTTCGCGTTCACATAGAACCTCTCTTAACGACCGGACTCCCTGTTTTTTCACCTCCACAGTCATTTAGCTCCTCTTGAATACTAGTTCTCGCTCTCCTCAAAACTCCTTTCCATTTCCGCCCGCCAGTTGATTATTTACTCCAAATCCATCCAATGAAATGACAAATCTCACCCATTTCCCCCAAATTTCCCTTTCATTCAAACGTTTGATTAAAACTGTGACATCCCTTGATAAATATGCGTTTGTCTCTCCAAATATATAAATTAATTGTTGAAAAATGAACTGAAAATAGGAAATAAATAGCTCCAGAGCCATTATTGCCACTAAACGACGGCCATTCGACTAAATACCATATATGCTATACTAATCAAACGTTTGATTGAAACAGCTGCAAGTACTAACCTATAAGGATTTCCTCTGCTAATGCAGGCGGGAAATTGTCGGTTTACGCGGGATCATTCCGCAGGAAATAACCATTATTTCCACAAAAACAGGCTGATTTCGCTTGAACTTACATCATTCTATTAATTCCCCCCCTTTTCCCTACTACATAAACGTTTGATTAAAAGAGGGCTCAGCACGTGCCATTCCTGGATTTATTCCTCTAAATGGCTGAAAAGTTTGTCGAGAACTGTCTTTAATAACACCTCTTTTCTGGAGATTACTAATGAACAGCTGAGCACTCCACATAATAAATAGCTATTCTATTAAGCTACCAGTCGGTTTATAACGTGGGACAATCCCATGAAATAAGAGTATTTGAGTCAAGACATCAGAATATGCACAAATTCGACACAAAACCAAGCAACATCCCCTTGCATTCGACGAATATCTTTGATTATATTATTGTGGGAATATTTTTTTTTTGTGGAATTTTTGAACTCTTTCTATTAGTTATATATTCTGGCATAGGTAGGTAACAACTATGGTATTTGACGGCATCATTATTTCGTTTATAGTAGGGTTTCTTCGAAAAGGGAATCTAAGAGCACTGGCACAGTTGAAGCTAAAGTGGGGATGGATCTTTCCTCTTCTATTGGTTGTTGAACTAGCCGTTTTTATTCTCCAAAACGATAGCAAATTTCTCGGACAGGTAAGCGGATACATCTACATTGTGGTATATGTACTCGGTTTACTATTTCTATTTATAAACCGCAAAAACGCAGGTTTTAATCTGATTTTACTAGGTGTATTTCTCAATTTCTTGGTTATGGTGCTCAATGGCGGTAGAATGCCGGTATCATTAGATGCTGCATCTATTTTACCAGCTGGTTATCTCGATGTTTTTAAAGAGCAATTATATGCGAAGCATACAGCGCTAACAGAATCTACAAAACTAGGCATCTTAGGCGATATTATCCCAATTACAGACCCATATCCTAGAACACAAATTATTAGCATCGGTGATATAATTATGAATATCGGTGCCTTCCTCTTTATTCAATCCTTAATGCTAAAACACCCTGCAGCAAAGAATAGGCATGAAACTTCACTCTCCATTAAAGGAGGTGAAACCAAATGAAACAACAAAAGCCAGAAGGCCTTAAATTAACAAGTGTTATCGTAAATGCTATTATTCTTGCTTCAATGATTATTGCTTTAACATCTGGAATGAAACTAATATAATAAGAAGAATGGAGGAGTAAAATTATCTTACTTCTCCATTCTAATATTTTTAGATATGAGTGATTAAAAATGGACAGAATCAAACAACCAGCTAATCTCTATTTATTGATGGTTTCATTTCTCGGAAGTATAGGATTTTTACTGATAAAACCCTTTAATTTCCTCGATACTTCAAAATTAGTAATTACCCTTACCTTAGTAGGAGCGATATTACTCCTAAATCATTACACGATCCCCATTCCACCTGACGGAAATTCCATTTCGATGGACTCTGCAATTTATCTAGCCAGCATTTTTTTATTTGGCTTAAATTTTACATTAGAAGTTTTACTAATCAATTCGGTGATCTATGCCATATATAAACGAAAGATTGTCTGGTGGAAACATCTATTCAATTTTTCAATCTATAGTATTATGATGATTCTTTCCTACTTTCTCTTTACTTCGACCAATGGAGTCGTAGGTGACATTAATACAGGCAACTTATTACCTTACATTCTTTCACTTAGTGCCTATTTTATTCTAAACACGATTTTAATCAGTTTATACTTCCTTCTGCTGCAAACAGAAAGCGCGATTAAATTAATGACCGGAATTGTAAGGGATAAAACCTTTCTTGTAAGCTACCTTTGTACATTATTACTCTCACTTGTACTTGGAATTCTTATTCAAGTAAATCCAATCTTGGGTCTCGTTATGTTTGTGTGCATTTCGATCCTTTTGTCGGTAGCATTTAATGAACATTTCCGCTTGTTTCAAGAAACCCTGGATAAAGCCAACAAAGACACCCTGACTGGTCTCAATAACCATGGTTACTTTAAAGAAATTTTGGAAAAAGAAGTAGCGATCGCAAAGGAAACGGATCAGCCATTAAGTGTGGTCATCCTTGATATAGATGATTTTAAAAAATTCAACGATCTGTACGGGCATATTCAAGGGGATCATTTGCTCCAAGAATTTGGTGCCATTTTAAAAACCGAGTCCGACGCTGCAAATTTTATCGTTGCACGTTATGGCGGCGAAGAATTTTCGATTATTATGCCAAACACCGATCGTAAAACAGCTTATTCGTTCATGAATGAATTACGGAAGAAAGTAAATGACACCTACTATAAAGGGGTGGAACGTCTCCCTTACGGCTGCTTGTCCTTTTCATCTGGGATTGCCGAATGTGAAAAAGAGACCTACAATATTTCTGAACTTCTGAACAAAGCGGATCAAGCGATGTATGCGGCGAAGAACCAAGGGAAAAATCTTGTTCAAATCTATAATGGCCGATCTGAATATTCCGTTCATCACTCGCTTTCACTTGAAAAAGAGCTGGAGGAAGCAGAATTTCAATTAAAGATTTTCCTCTCAAAGGATGTCTATACCTATCGCCATAGTAAACGGGTCTACCAATATGCTGTTGATTTTTCACGGATGCTTAACTTAAGTGTTCATGAACGCAAAACGCTGATTCTTGGAGCCCTTGTCCATGACATTGGAAAAATTGAAATCCCGCGTGAAATTTTAACTAAAAAGGGAAAACTCGAGCCTCATGAATGGGAATTGATGAAAAAGCACGTAACCTATGGTAAAGAGATCATTTCAACCAATAAGAAATTAGAAGACTTGATTCCACTAGTTGAACTCCACCATGAACGGTATGATGGGAACGGCTATCCATATGGCTTAGCAGGAAAATCGATTCCAAAGCTGGCGCGTATTCTCTGTGTGATTGATTCCTTTGATGCGATGACAACAGAGCGTCCCTATCAAAAAACAAAAAAATTCCATGAAGCCATCGATGAATTGCGCGACTGCTCTGGAAAACAATTTGATCCTCAATTCATTGAACCGTTTATAGCCATGATTAAGGAGTTTGATAACTCCGGGGATGAACGAAAAAAAGAGCTTGTTGGAGTGAATGGCTAATACTTTGCTGCCAAAGTTGGCAGAAGAAAAAAATCAATAGTAGAAAAAGAAAAACCTCATTTAGACCCGGTTCACCGGAACGTGTCTAAATGAGGTTTTCTTTTTCAAATGATAAATTTAAGCTCTTTGATCTGACCCCTGCATCAAAGTTATACAAAAAAGAGGAGAAGCAGGAAGGTTTCCTCATTTTTCTAGGGCAATATATTTTGATTGGATCTTAGGTAATTTACAAATCCTATCAAATGAAATCAATGCAAATCGGAACGAAATCATCGAAACAGGAGTAAAAATCACAAAAATAGCTAATGGAGCATAAAAAAGTACAATGCCTGCTGCAATCCACATAAGTATAATGGCAAAGGTTGTCTTTACATCAATCAATGAAAATGTAAATGCTTGTTTGATAAGTCCAATTCCTTTTGTTTCATAATGAACCAGAATAGAAAACAATAGGGCACTAGTCAAAAGATAGAGGATGAGAGCCGTTATGGTTATGACAATCAGCACTACTTTTACGTTGCTTGGAATTTGCAGGAAATAGACTACATCTAACACAAGTAAAAAACCAAGGAAGATCCAAACAGTACCGACCATAGATCCTTGTTTGAAAAATAACCGATATTCATGAATAAAACTTCGAATAACACTAGGATCCTTATATAAATGCCACTTTCTTATTACCCCATACATCGCAGCAGTTGAAGGTCCAATCGTAAATACGGGCATAGAACAGATAACCCATAAGAGATTTAGGATCATGATGTTCGTTACAGTTCTCAAGAATAATGCGGTTTTTCCATCCCAAGGATTCATGTCTATCATCCTTTCTTATTTCCAAGTAGATTCAAGGCTGTGTATAGTTACATTGGATAAAATAACTTCCCCTTCGGTTGCCATAAACTCTAGCTTATAACCTGATTCACAAGGGTAGAATAACTCTGTCATGACACGACTACCCTGATTGACAAACAATTCAATCGAGGTTTTATCTAGAATGAAGGTAAAATCACTAACTTCAGCTAATGGCATCGTATCCACACTCGCAAAATGCTCTGAAAATGAAACTTGGCCACTATTTCTTCGATCGATCCTCACTTCATGTTTTACACGGTCAAAGATAATTTGCAGTTTCTCCTGCTCTCCGCTAAGCGTGATGGAAAAAGAGGAAGCCGTATTTTTTACCACATTTGCTTCTGCAATAAATTGGAGATCATCCAATACAATTGGACCAGATTGACTAGATTGTAAGGTCATAGTTTCATTAGATAGAATCGGATTTTTATATAAAGATGATAGGTCAATTGGTGTTTGAACTAAGGTCAAATCACCTTTTTGCCTGCGCAGACTCAACTTCCTCGGAATAGACATCACGCTTCTAAAAGGATTTGTCGGGACTTGATTGGCATACTGCCAATTGCTCATCCATCCAATCCAAGTAGGTTCAGAGAGATTACTCCATGTAACGGCTGCATAAAAATCACGCCCAAAATCGGCCCATTTCACTACCTCTTTTTCATCATCACAGCAAAAAGTCGTCCCATCAAAATCACCAATGAAATACTGGACAACGGATCCTCCATTCGGACCGCCTGGGTTAATACTAACAATCAATACCCATTTCCTTTCGTTCTCACCTTTCACCGCCAATGGAATTAAGTCCGGGCACTCCCAAACGCCTCCATGTGCACCGTATTCACTGCCGAATGTGGACAAAAGATTCCAATCAATTAGATTTGGTGACCCATAAAAATGAATACAATCACCACATGCTAGAGACATCACCCATTTTTGTGACTCCTCATGCCAAAATACCTTTGGGTCTCGGAAATCTTTTATTCCCGGATTATCAATAACGGGATTCCCAGCATATTTAGTCCATGATCGCCCTCGATCATTGGAATAAGCAATGCTCTGCTTTTCATTGTCCTCACCATGATGGGTAAAGATTGCTACCATCACATCTTCATCAGAAGATTTTAATCCACTGGTGTTTTGTTTATCAATAACCGAACTGCCTGAAAAAATCTGTCCCAATTCATCCGGGTAAAGAGCAATCGGCAATTCCTCCCAGTGTAACAGGTCTTTACTTACCGCGTGGCCCCAGTGCATAGGCCCCCATACGGTATCATGTGGATGATATTGATAAAAAAGATGGTACTCTTCCTTGTAATATACCAACCCATTTGGATCATTCATCCATTTTTCTTTTGGGCTAAAGTGAAGCTGCGGTCGAAATTGTTCATCGTACATGAGGAACACCTCCAGTTATAGTAGTTTCCAAATGATCCAAGGTAGGTACGACGCTAAACCCGCCTTTTACTGTAGTAGTTTGTGCCGCCACACCATTTGCAAATTGAAGCATATCACTTAAGTCAGTTTTCGTTAATTCTTGAATCGGTTTGCTTTTTACTAAAAACTGATGAAGCACAGAGGCCATGAAGGCGTCCCCTGCTCCTGTTGTATCAACTGGCTGTACCTCAATCCCCTTTTCTTCAAGTAGGTGCCCGTTGCAAATGACCATGGCACCTTCTTTTCCTTTTGTCATAAACAACAATGGAATATGGTAATTTTCGGCAAGCAGTTGAGAGGCTTTTAGTGGATCAGCTTCATTCATAATAAACTGTACTTCCTCATCGGAAATTTTTACAATATCTGCCCATTTTAACCCGTCTATCATCATCCTTTTGGCATCTTCTTGATTTCCCCATAATAATGGACGATAATTCGGGTCGAAACTGATGATTTTATTTTCCTTTTTTGCATATTTCAAAGCTTCTAGAGTTGATTCCCTCGAAGGATGATGGGTTAAGGAAAGAGAACCAAAGTGAAAAATCTTCGCCTCCCGAATCAGATGGTATTCAATCTCATCGTTCGTTAAAAGTTGGTCAGCACCAGGATTACGAATAAAATCGAAGGTCCGATTCCGATTTTCATCGAGAGAAACAATGGCCACAGTAGTAGGTGCCGCTTCTTCCATGAGCACGTAATCAACATTGATCCCTTCACTTTGGACACTTTTCTTCAAATAGGTTCCAAATGCATCGTTTCCTACCTTTGAAATATAAGCAGTGGAGTGTCCCCACTTCGCTAATCCAGACAACACATTGATTGGTGCCCCACCTACTTTTGCCTCATAGGAAGGGGTATCGGGTGTATAGTCATTATGGGGGATTAAATCAATCAATAATTCGCCTAAAGATACAATTTCGAACATATTGCTTTCTCCTTAATCAACCTTTTACGCCGCTTGAAGTGATCCCTTGGACATAATAGCGTTGGAAAAATATGAATATCAAGATAACAGGAATCGTTGTTAACGTAAGTGCAGCCATGATTTGACCATATTGAATGTTATTATCTGTAAAGAGATATTGAATCCCAATTTGTACAGTTTGAATAGACTGATCTGTTGCAACAATAAGTGGCCACATAAAATCACTCCAATGGGTGACAAATGTTAAAATGGCAGCTGTCGCAAACACAGGTTTTGAATTAGGAACAACAATCCGGACAAAGGTTTGCCATGGGGATGCTCCATCGATTTGTGCTGCTTCTTCCAATTCCTTTGGAAAACCCATGAAGAATTGTCTGAATAAGAAGATATTAAATGCACTAGCAATAAACGGAATAATGAGTGCCGGAAATTCATTAATCCACCCAAATTTATTGACAACAATATAAAGGGGAATTAATACACTTTCAAATGGAACAACATATAAAGCAATGATGATAATTAAAATGAGATCACTGCCGGGGAATTTCAATTTTACAAGTGCATAGGCACATATGGAGTTGACGACTGTACCTAAGATGACAATCATTCCAACTGTAAATAAACTGTTCCCCATATAATGAAAGAAGTTAATATTTTCGTTGAATAAAATTTTTGCATAGTTATCAAAGGTCGTTTCTTTCGGAATAAACGCTTCAAATCCCATATCTTTAAAAATCAATGTTTCAGGTTTGACCGATGCAATGATCATCCAAAGGAGTGGGGAGATAAACAAAAACCCAAGCACGAGGATGCTAATTGTAATACCCATTTTTCCTATACGTTTTTTTGTACGGTTTGTCATCATCAATCCACCCCTTTATTGTTTTAATAGTTTTTTAAGTAACAATGACGTAATGATAACCACTAGGAAAAAGACTACGGCGATCGCAGAAGAATAACCTACATCACGAAATTGGAAGCCATTTTCATAAAGCATAAAAACAAGCGTTTTTGTTGAATCACTCGGTCCACCATTCGTCATAACATAAGGCTGGATAAATAATCGAAAGGCTTGAATCGTTGTGATAATCAGGACAAAACCAGTCACATGTTGGATAGACGGCAGGGTTACATTCCTAAATTTCTGCCATACATTTGCACCGTCTATTTCAGCCGCTTCGTATAATTCCTCAGGGACATCCTTTAATCCTGCCAGGAAGATCATCATTTGAAATCCAGCAGCTTGCCAGATAGACATAAAGATGATGGAGTTCATCGCTTGGTCCGGACTTAACAAAAACGGCTGGTTTTCAAATCCAAAAAAGTTCAATGCATTATTGATCAATCCATTATCCACGTTGTATAAAAATGTCCAAAGAATAGCGACAACCACCATGGAGGTGACTACCGGGCTAAAGAAAAATACGCGTCCTAGGGAAGCCGCCTTCACCTTTTTATTCACAAGAATAGCTAACAAAAGCGCCACGCCACATTGAAGCGGGACAACAAGAACGGTAAAATACAATGTATTTTTTAATGCGGTAAAAAAGATTTTATCTTGAAAAAGTCTTATATAATTATCGAAGCCGGTAAACACTTTTGCATCTGGGTTTAACATATTGTAATTCATAAAGCTATAGAAGAACGCCAATATAACCGGCAAGATCAAAAATGCAAACAATAATGCTAAGGCTGGAAGAGAGAACAACACCCCTAGCACTTTTTGTTGACGTTTGTAGGTCATTGGACTTTCACGTTTGTACGCCAAGTGACTATCACCGCTTTTAACAATTTCCGCCATGTTTACACCTCCACATTGTAGTATCAAAAAAGGCAATCATACGATTGCCTTTATCTAGTTTTTATTTTTTACGTGCAATATCTTCATCAGTTTCTTTCGCTACTTTATCTAATTCTTCCTGAACGTCACCGCCAAGGAAAATATTTTGAACGGCCTGCCCGTACTTAGTAGACAATACAGGGTATGAAGTTGTAGCAGGTCTAGGATGAGCTGTATTTAACACTTGATCTTTTAAGATGTTAAGAGGTGCTTCATTCCATTCTGTCATTTCTTCAAAAGAAGACATACGTGCTGCTGGCTTATTATCAGCTTTTGCTAATTTAATGATATTTTCTTTATTCATAATATAGTTCAGAAGAGTGGCTGATTCTTTTTTATGCTTTGTATCCGTAGAGATTCCCCAGTTCCAGTCACCTGATGGTGATACTTGCTCACCAGAATTGCTTCTTGGGTAATAAGTAATCCCCCACTCAGTCTTAGGATAATCTTGTAACTTTCTCCATTCCCAAGAACCCATTAACATCATTGCAGCTTTTCCATCTTCAAATTCAGTTGGTTTAGGTTGTAGATTAACTAGACCTTCCTTTGTAAACTTTTGAAGGTATTTTAACGCTTCCACTGTTTTTGGACCATTTACATAACCATTAGCTTTTGAACCATCTTCAGCAATAAAGCTTCCACCATTACTCCATACGGTAGGACCTGAGAAATAGATAATCCATTCACCGTAATCGAGGGTCCAGTTTACACCATAAATACCTTTCTTTTTATCTGTTAATTTTTTAGCAGCTTCATAGAATTGATCCCATGTCCATGCATCTTCTAGCTTGGTAGGAGGTGTGATACCCGCATCTTTTAACATTTTAACGTTATAAAACAAGGCAACTGTTGATTCTGTGGCTCCAACGGTATATAACTTACCATCAAACGTACCTTGTGTAATGATCGAATCAACAAAATCATCTTGATTTTCGACAAGACCGTCAATAGGCTGGATAATCCCAGAATCAGCGTAGTTGGCCACGTTCGGACCATCCATAGCTACTAAATCAGGAAGTGTATCGCTTGTTGCTGCAGCAGAAACTTTATCTTCATAGGCATATTTATTACCTCGAGGTATTAATGTAAGTTCTGCTTCAATTTTCCCTTTGTGTTCCTTGTTGAATTCTTTAATAATTTCTTTATACGCTTCTGATGTATCCCCTTGTGGATGCCATAATGTTAATTTAACGGCTCCACTTTCACTCTTTGATGCGCTATCACTACTACATGCGCTCAAGATTCCTAATAATAAGATAATAGACATACTAATTGCGAACAGTTTTTTCACTACTTTTCCCCCTCTGTCTTGTTTTTTCCATAAAGCGTTTTCACATATTAAGCATAAAATAATTGAAACGCTTTCAAAATGAGGTATTCCTCTTATGATTGTTTAAATTTTTACTATTTTCGAAATGGAAAAAGCCTCCCAAAAAAATATTGAGAGGCTTAAAGCTAATCTTTCTTAAATAGTTTTCGATATTCACTTGGTGTTTTCTTCATTTTCCTCTTAAAAACCTGGCTAAAGTATCGTTGATCCGTATAGCCCACTTTTTGAGCTATTTCATACGTCTTTAAATCTAGATTTTCTAAAAGCAGGCATGCGTAATTGACTCTCACATCCGTCAAATATTCAAGGAAGGTTACTCCAGTTCTTTGTTTAAAAAGATTACTAAAATAACTTACACTCAAACCAACCTGTTCTGCCACTTGCTCTATACCCAAATCTTGTTCAAAATGATTCTTTATAAAAGATATTGCATCATTCATCAAGTCTGCTGATGTTTGTTTTCGTTTATACTCCTCTTTGATCAGTTCGTCAGTAATAATAGCACTCTTTATAAAGGCATCAAACTTGATTAATTCCCTTGTATGATCTACTGATTTTCGTATGTCCAATAAACATTCTACGGATGGACCAATGGATACTATACATTTTTGTGAAGCTTCCTGGACGATTTGTTGGGCAAAACCCTTCACACATCCATCAATTGGAACAGGTAAATCGTTAGAGAATTCTAGCACGACAATGACATCCACATCCGAGATTCGATAAATAAATAGCTTCGTATTCCCTTTCATACAGGAATCATGGATCTGGTGAATGATCGATTCTATATTTTGCTCAGGGGATTTCACTGCCATCGCAATATAGGGCTGATATTTATTGATCACTTCCGGTTTTATATTTTCCATTGTAATCAATTCATAAATCAGGAATTTTTCATACTCATGTTCCTTTATTTTTTGATTTTTCAATTCCCCAATAGCACGTTCAACGCATTCTTGTAATTCATCATAATCAATCGGTTTTAGGATATAATCAAGGGCATTATTTTTTAAACCTTCTCTAGCATATTCAAAATCATCATAACCGCTTATTAATAATGTAATCGGTTGATAAGGTAATTTTTGTACCTGCTTTAATAAGTCAATACCAGAAATCCCCGGCATCGATATATCCGTTAATAGGAGGTCAATCCGTTCCTTTTCTATTATCTCTAATGCTTCCTGGCCATTTTGGGCGGTACCTATAATCAGACAATCTAATGCGTGCCAATCAATAATTTGTGTAAGATTCTTTAATATTAGTGGTTCATCATCTGCAATTAATACTCTAAAGCCCATGTTTTTCACCTTTTATTGGAAATGAAATTTTTATTATCGTTCCATTCTTTTCATCAGAACAAATGATTAACCCATAATTTTCACCATAATAAAGTCCTAATCGTTCCTGAACATTACGAATCCCATGACCTCTGCCGTTACTTTTCTCTGTTTCCCAGCCATTTAATTTCAACAAGGCTTTTTTATCAATTCCCTTGCCATTATCCTCAACCCAAAATTGACCTTGCCCATTGGTCATGGCAGCTCTAATTTTGATGATTCCGACGTGTTCCTGATCAAACGCATGGATTAAGATATTTTCAACGAGCGGCTGGAGAATGAGTTTTAAAACAGGTTCGTTTTTCAACCCTTCGTCTACTTCAACCATGAATGAAAATCGATTATCATATCTGATTTTTTGAATTTCTAAGTAGCTAATGACATGACGGATCTCATCTTGAACCTTAACTTCATAGCCTCCATTAATACTAATCCGTAATAATTTTCCGAGATTAATCGTCATTTTACTAATTTCTTTTTGGCCATTTAATGCAGCAAGCGCATTGATTGATTCAAGCGTATTATATAAAAAATGAGGGTTAATTTGTTGTTGCAGCACTTTGAATTGCGCTTCCCGCTTACGTTCCTGTTCGGTTTCCACTTCTTTCAATAATTGTTGAATCCGAGAAATCATGTTATTAAATCCTAACGAAATTTTCTCTAATTCTTTTAATTTGAAACTTTCCATTCGACTACTTAACATACCTACTTCAGCTAGTTTCATATGTTTTAGTAGCTCTTGAATGAAACGCGAAATATTTTTTAAGAATAAAACATTAAAAAGGACGGCAATGATTACAGCAAAAGCGACAATTAACAACGTTGTATTTCGAATATGTTGAATATCGTTGGAAATATCCTTCCAAGGTTTAATAGAAATCAAAATGGCAGATGAATTCGTTCCAGTAGTAAAACTTGACGGCATATACGTAATTAAGCTTTTCTCACGATTCCAATAATCAATGAGATATCCATTTTCCTGTGATTGAATCTCAGAGAATTGGTCGATATCAAACTGCTTACCAATTAAATCCCTGTCTAATGAATATAATATCGTCCCATTTTGATTGACTAACATTCCATATGCTGTATCTTCTTGGACGTCCTTAAAGATATTATCAAATAGGTCTAATTTGACGTCTAAAATCAAGTAACCTAAGTCAGTAAGAGTATCAATATCCTTTACCACTCTTCCTTGAGTTAGCACAAACCTTTTTTCATAATTAAATGGATGAATTTCAGAAGGGGTTAACCAAACGGATCTTCCTTTTTCTTGCAGTATTTGATGATGAAAAAGGCTAGCTTGGAATGTTTTAAATGATGGAATCTGTGTATTTTTTAAATGGGTAGCACTCCCGCTTTTACTATATAAAATAAAATCATCTATTTGCGAGTTTCCATGCATAATGCCCGCAATCGCCTGCTCCTTATTGTAAAATTCGATAATGGATGTCCTATCATTTGTTCTTAAAAACGAGTGAATTTCACCTGATGAAATAACATAGTCTGAAAAAGCATTTACTTCTGATACAGAAGCCACTATATTTCGATTAACAGCCCTTAATGTCTGAACCGTTTGATTGCTTATCTTTTGTTGTAAGGTTGTTGATGAAATTTTGTATGATACAAACCCTAATATGATGATAGGCAGTAAAATAAAAAGTAAAAAGGCTATGATCATTTTTTGTTGAAATCTAAGCATACAGACACCTATTTCTTCTATTTTAAATCCTTATAATAATTAAACATGTCTTCGAGATTGATAAGAAAGGTATCGATATTCTTATCATAATAAAACTGTAAGGTATATTTCCGAAAATCGGATTCTGCAGCTGTTCCTCCTGCCCAATAATGGTTTGGCCAGTTTACGGTTTTACCTTCATGTATTTTTTCATTTAGTAATTCTAATTGTGGTCTATTAATCTTAACTCCCTTGACCGTACTAATCGATCCCTCGTAATCCGAAAGTCTTTGAGCAATTTCCTTATTGGTTAAAAAGGCTAAAAACTGCTTGGCCTCCTTTGGATGTTTCGTATTAGAAGAAATAGCAAGTCCTATATCAACACCACCCAAAACCTTATTTTGTTTTGGTTGATTTGTTGCCGGAAATGGAAAAATCCCATAATGTAAATTGGGATTATGTTTTTCAATCTCTGTTAAAGCCCATGTCCCCATAACGTACATAGACCCTTGTCCATTTGCAAATTTGCGATTCACTTCAAAGAAATCATCCTGAAAGGAATTTAATTGTACATACGATAGAGCAGTTATCGTCTTTTCTGAAATTTCCCTCCACTCTTTATTTTTCGAGATAGAAAATGTTTCTTTCTCCCAATAATGAGTGTTAATGTCGTTTGCTACAAAGTTTAAATTAAAAATACTTGATCGGTTAGCATCTTTATTTGGCATTAACAAAGGTGTTTTTCCTGCAGCTTTTAATTTTTCCATAACCTCAATAAACTCATCCCAGGTTTGTGGAATGGAAAGATTCAATTCTTGAAAATGATCTATATTATATAGCACGCCTACAGCATTCTGGGTTAATGCGGCACCATACATTTTACCATTGACAAGATAGTGATTTTGTATGCTTGGTTCGATATTCTGTATAAAATCTTCATGAGTCAAATCTAGTAAATAACCTTTATCTGCCCTGATGAGGTAATCTTGCTCAATAGGATAGGTAATGAAAATATCTGGTATATCCCCTCTCGCTATTCTAGTTTTTAATACCCTCATCCCTTCTGGTATAACTTCTTGACTAATATCAATGGTAGGATGTTGTTTTTCAAATTCATGAATTAACTCCTCAAAGATTGGCTCTGTTTCAATTTTGGGTGTAAAAAACTCAAGGTGTACCTTTTCTTTATTGGTGGTTAACTCCACTACCTTATTACCATTACACGCTGTCAATAATAAAATAGATAAACAAATGCAACGAAAAAGAGACTTCATAGAACCCCCGTTATTTCCGGTTTAAATTTAGTTTTAATTAACACATCTGTTCACTCAAAAATCTTATTTTTATACTACTATAATTCAGAATACATTGATATTAAAAAAATCTGACAATAAAGGCGTATAGAGACAAAAGTTTCCTTCACAAAAAGCCAAGTTCCCTAAGAAACTTGGCATTCAACATATTCAGGCTCGAACCAAGATATTAATATACCTTCACAACTTTCACCTTACTCTGGTCCCAGCTTTATCTAATACAGAAACCTCTAATGATTTCCCCTTTTTCTGTACCTTAATCACGGCTTTAAACTTTCCGTATTTATCTGTGAGCGTTTTACCAATCAAAGTTACACCGTTATAAATATATACAGTTGATCCTGCTTCAGCTTTTCCTGTAACCGATTTTGATAGATGGGTTACTTTGTTGACAACCGGGATGGCAGGTGCAGTTTTATCAACTACCATAACAGTGGTTTGACTTTGGTTCCCCGCTTTATCACTAGAATAAAATGTTAATCGGGTTCCTGCTTTTTTGGCTGTTCGGATTTTTATTAGGAAGGATCCGGTACTATTTGCATAACTCTGACCTAAAACAGAACTCCCCGCCTTAATGACTACTTTTGCACCCGCTTCCGTTCCCCCAAATATAATCGTTTGATTATCACCTACAGAATAAATCGAGGGCTTACAGGCGCTGTTTGATCCGAAACGATAACCGCAACTTCTCCACTTTTGTTACCTCCACCATCTTGTACAAAAACAGTTAATCGTGTTCCAGCCTTTTTGGCAGCAATTTTAACAGAAAAAGAACTAGAAGAACTGACCACGGCTTGACCAATGATGGTTGAACCAGATTTCACAACTGCCTTCGTTCCAGCTTCTGCCTTCCCTGTAACAGCAGTTTGATTGTCTCCGACCGGATTGACAATCGGGTTTGCAGGAGGGATGGTATCCTTTACCGTTACCGGAATAGTTGCACTCCTATTTTCAGCTAAATCCTCAGCATATACTTGTAGGAGGGTTCCGCCCTTTTGTTTAGGAATCGTGACATTGAAATTCCCTGCAGGATCAGCCACTACACTGCCAAGTAGCGTAGTCCCTTTCATTACATAAACAACAGCATCAGCCTCGGTCATTCCCGTTACGGTTGTATCAAAATCACTACCAGGGTTTATCGGACCGATGACTGGCGGAGTGAAGTCGCCATTTAAATCTTTGGGTATAAATGTATACGTAATATTTGCACCTTTATCGGCTGGTATTGTATATTCTGTTTGGGAATCCAGTTGCTTAACAACAGCCCCGCCGCCATGTAGCTCCGTTCCTGAACCGGTGTATAATTTTGGCTTGATTCCTTCAAAGCCTGGTTCCCCTTTAAAACCATATAATCCGGTCCCCTGTTTTAACAAGAGGGCAGCTCGGAAAGAAGTCATAAAACTCCCAAAGGAAAGAGAAGGATTGATATATTTTTGTACAACAGCTTCCACCGCTCGATAATCATTGTTTGGATCATTTAATAGCTCTTTAAAAATACGATCTCCTTGGTTCGCTTGGATCTTCAAATACTGGGCGAATAAGTAGGATAGAGAATAATTGGCTAATACGTCACCGTAATTTCGTAGTAAGTCTCAATAAATATGTAGTAAGTGTCCGTAATTTCGTCGTAAGTTCCAATAAAGGTGTAATAAGTTGGTCTTTTTCAATAAAGTGGATACTTGTAAATCACTTGGTAACTAAAAAAGTGATTCCTAGGTGCAATTTTTAACACGCCATAACAATCATCTATTTGTGTTATGATGAAAATAAATTTATTTAGGGGGGATGACTGCGATGATCCAATACAAAGAGCTCCACCACGTTAGTCTAACGGTTACTGATTTAGAACGCGCCAAGCATTTTTATAGCAGCATCTTATGTTTAAAAGAAATACAACGTCCTAATTTTGATTTTCCTGGTGCTTGGTACGAAGTTGAGGGACAACAGCTCCATCTAATCGTTCTTCCTACATCACAAACGATTCGCCAAGATAAACGCCTGAGCAGCAGGGAAGGCCATTTTGCACTAAGAGTGCAGGATTACACAGAGACGCTGAATTGGCTGAAAATTAAGGATGTTGAACTGTTAGAGAAACCTAATGGCATGAGCGGTTTTGCGCAAATATTCTGTGCGGACCCTGATGGGAATCTAATTGAACTGAACGTCGATCAAAACGACCTTTAAGAAACCTCGATTTTACAAAGGAACCATGTTAACTGCTGAACTAGAATTTGTGCCCAGCCCCATTATTGTGAACAGCTGCTAATTTTCCTATAGGAAAATTAGTTTTCGCAAAATATTAAAATAAAGTAAAAAAGGAGAAGTGTGTTCTAACACTTCTCCCCTTAACCTCTATATAATCCTCTAAAAACCTATCAATTTTCGACAAACTAAAACTGAGCGTTTACATCATTTTCCTTACCCTTTGTAAAAAAAGTCACTCTTTATTCAGGCAAAGAATCTTAGGGTGTGAAAACTATCCCTCCCAACCATCATGTTTTTTCTAAAATAAGACATCCTAAAAGTAACCAAAGAAAATTTGATGTCCCGAACCTATTATCCTTTTTTGAGTTATGACCAACTTAATATACATAGGGATCGAAAGGAGTTCTATTCGTGAAACTGTATCAAGTAAGAAAAGGACAATTTGTCTACTACTCCAATGAGTTACATAAGGTATATGGGGTAAAACCAATGTATAAAAAATCAGTTCATCTTATCCGGCTGAGGGATTTAACACAGGATTTAACCAATGCAGCGAGCGTGGGAAGATACAAACCCAAGGAACTTGACAGCTTTATTTTTAATCATAAAGCCTATACGCTCAGAAATAATCGAAAAGCTGAAGAAGGAGATTATATTTTAATTCACAATCCAATGCCCGATTCCCTGGATACTTATTCGTTAAATGAAATTGAAGTGGTTGAAACCGTTGATAAACAAGGGGTCATCACAAGTAATTCTCACGGAATTAAGCATAATGAGTATTTATTAATGGTACCTGGCCGCGCTAATGACAGCCACCCAATCGATTATCAAGACATTGAAAGTGTTGAAGCAGACAACTTGAAGGAAATGGGGCCCGACACAATGATCCCCACTAGCGGAATATTACCATCTTTAGGGGACATATTCAAAAAGAGAGATAGTGATGCATTGTTTGAAGCGATGGTAGTCGCAATCAAAGACCAAACTGTTTATCTTGGAGGCGGTCTAGAGATATCCCAGGATGAGTTGATGAACACGGATAAATGGGAATTTCTTTATAATCTCCTCGATAAGTGATTTTCCCTTTTACAATGAAACACGTTCTTACAACATGAAAACCTATTTAACATGCACTCAACTATACTAGGAGGTTTCTATGGATCGCAAAATTTTTCAGGGAAACAGTGTTTTTATTATCTCATTATTACTTACCCTCATTTTTATTGTTTGGGGAGTCTTTTTTACAGATAATCTCGCCAAAGTCACCAATACCATTTATAACGGCTCGATTGATTACCTTGGATGGGTTTATCTTGGTGCCACTTTGTTCTTTGTCATCTTTTCAATCTATTTACTGTTCTCTAAATATGGTGATATACGACTGGGCAAGAAAACAGACAAGCCTGATTTTAACACGGCCTCTTGGCTCGCCATGTTGTTTGGAGCGGGGATGGGAATCGGAATTGTCTACTGGAGTGTTGCCGAACCCGTAACCCACTACACCACCCCTCCTTACGGGAAAGCATATACTATAGACGCAGCCAATACAGCAATGAAATATACATTTTTTCATTGGGGCCTCGACCCTTGGGCCATTTACACCGTTATCGGTTTAGCCCTTGCCTTTTTTCAATATAACAAAAGGCTGCCGGCGGCCATCAGTTCGGCCTTCCATCCCATACTGGGCGATAGAATTTACGGACCGATAGGAAAAACAATTGATATCCTGTCAATCTTTGCAACAGTCTTCGGTATTGCAACATCTTTAGGCCTTGGTGCCATGCAGGTTACGGCAGGAATGCATGACATATTTGGTGTCCCCAATGAATTATATGTCCAGCTAATCGTCATTGCTGTCGCAACAGTTCTTTTTATCGTTTCAATCAATACAGGCTTAGAGAAAGGAATCCAATACTTATCAAATGCTGCGATGATCCTATCTTTTGCAATTATGCTGATGATTTTGATTGTCGGTCCAACCTTGACTATTATTAAGGTTCTTTTTAATACGACGGGGCTCTATCTCAGTGACTTTATCCATATGAGTTTAAGGTTAAAACCATTTGGTGAGGGGGAATGGATTGCATCCTGGACGCTTTTTTATTGGGCATGGTGGATTGCTTGGGCACCTTTCGTCGGTATGTTTATTGCACGGGTTTCGAAAGGACGAACAGTTAAGGAGTTTGTAATTGGGGTACTGGTTGTTCCTACCCTCGGAACATGTCTTTGGATGTCGATATTCGGCGGCTCCGCGCTTGAAATTGTTCAAAATACAGGCAACCATGATCTGGCAAAATATATTACCAAAAACGTGTCATTGTCTATCTTTACATTCTTTGACTATCTTCCATTAAGTTCTTTGTTAAGTATTTTGGGGTTTGCTGTCGTAGCCATTTATTATATAACTGTTGCCGATACAGCCACCTTTGTATTGGGGATGCTTAGTGAAGGTGGCACATTAAATCCTTCGAATAAAATTAAAATGACATGGGGTGTCATTCAATCTGCTTTGGCTGCTGTATTACTTTTAGCTGGCGGTTTAAACGTATTGCAAACTGCTTCGATCGCAGCCGCTCTACCTTTTGCCATTATCATGATCGTCATGTGCTTCTCATTACTCAAAGGTTTAAAAGGTGAAGTCGACTTACAAAGAGGTAATAAAAGAAGTGTGCAACATTCTTAAAAGGCTATTAAAACAAAAATCTTCCTGATTGGGTTATGGATCAGGAAGATTTTTTGTTTATGGCTGAGCTGTCACCTAACTCCCACTTCATTTCATAAAAATAATAATCCCCAATACAACAATTACCAAAGAAAGTAAATAGACCCAATCTTTCGATACTATTTTAGTTGTTTGATAATATGTTCTGTCTCTTGTGCCCGTAAATCCACGCGCTTCCATTGCGATCGCCATTCGTTCTGATTTTCTAATTCCTTGAGTAAACAGCGGTAAAGAGTACCTCATAAAAGCTTTCCAACTATTTTTTTGCTTGTAACCTCTGACTTTATGAGCCGTCTTCATTTGGTTTAGTTCAGATTGGAATAGTGGGATAAAGCGGAACCCCGCTAATAGCCCATACGCCCATTTAGGTGAAAGTTTACATTGATGAATTAAACTCATGATGAACAAAGTGATGTCTGTGGTAGAGGTGAATAATAATCCAAACGTAACAAACGCTAACATCCGCAAACCGATTGTTAAGCCATGATTCATGCTCTCTTGCGTAATATGGAACCAGGCCCATTTCCAAATCGTTTCTTCCCCTTCTCCAAACGCGGCCATCATCCAAAATACAAGAATGAAAAAACCTAAATAAGGCAGAAGCCTTTTCAGAAGGTAAGTCATTCTCCATCCGCCTAAAAAAATACCGATCAATACAGCAAGTAACCAGATCAAAAAAGTCACCATTGGATTAGAGATCGCCATTAGAAGAAACATAACGATCATATGAGAAAGCAGTTTACAAGCAGGATTGAGAGTCGCTAGGAATGAATCGTTAGCCTTCATACCAAAACACCCTTCTTTCGTGCATGCATCAACTGGTAATGGAGGGGGGGAATTAACGCACTTTCACAGAAAATATTTGAATCAGAAAATAACCCATAGGGGGTCCCTTGATAAGTTACTTTTCCTTTGTTAAAGAGAATGACCTTATCAGAATAACCATCCACCAAATCCATATCGTGGGTGACCATGACAATCGTTGTTCCCTGGTCCTGCCGCTCCTTTAAGCGTTGAATCAGTTCGTTTGCTGTTTTTTCATCCTGACCGAATGTTGGTTCATCAAGCAATAATAAATCTTGATCAAACAATAACATCGTCGCCACACTTAACCGCCGTTTTTGTCCTAGACTTAGGGTAAATGGATGAGCATTTTGATGCGATTCCAATCCAAACTCCTCTAACAATTGGTTGGTTTTGGTATGAATCAGCTCTTCGGGCCAATTTCGTTGCCGGCCGCCAAAGGCAACTTCCTCAAAGACAGTATCCGTAATGAATTGAAGCTCTGGATTTTGAAAAACAAAGCCTGCTTTTTCATATAATTCTCGTTCGGACCATTTTTTTAGTTCCTTATCTTGAAAGTAAATTTCCCCTTTTTTAATAGGCTCCAATCGGATCAGACTTTTTAAGAAGGTACTTTTCCCGCTTCCATTTTCTCCGACGATGGAAATCCATTCCCCTTTATGAATTTTTATATCAATATCGCTCACGATGGTCTTCTTCCCATAGCCAATTTCAACATGTTCGGTGCGGAGTAAAATCTCGCCATCCTTGAGCGGTTTGGTTTTTTTCAGATTAGCAAGTTTAATAGAAAGAGGATGCGCGTCATTTCGAACCACTTCCTCCCACTTTTCTGGAAACAACTTAGGGCGCCAAATACCCGCTTCTTTCATTTCATTTTTAAAATTCAGGAGCATTTCTTTCGGCTGACCATCTCCGATAATACTCCCATACTCATTCAGGATAATGACTCGATCCATCCATTCGATGCAGCCATCTAGGACATGTTCGACAAATACCATCGTATGGTTTGTCTTTTGGGCTAATTGATTCAATAAAACAAATATCTCATTCCGGCCTGCAGGATCTAGCTGGGCTGTTGGTTCATCAAAGAAGATGACTTCTGGTTCTAATGCCAGTAAACAAGCTAACGCCAATCGTTGTTTCATCCCACCTGAAAGAGTTTCAATGGGTGTTTTCTTATCGACCATCAGCCCTACTTTATCCATCAACTCAGCTATGATGGGGTCCATTTCGTTGCGCGGAATCGATCGGTTTTCGAGACTAAACGCAATTTCTTCATCGACATGAAGCATGCAAAATTGCGAATCAGGATCTTGAAACATCACACCGGCATCTTTCCTGCAGAATACTTCGCCACTTACCTCTGCCTCCAAATGCTCAGGGATAATACCTGAAAGAGCGGAAATCAACGTCGATTTCCCGCTCCCACTAGGCCCTAATATTAATACTTTCTCGCCTTGATTGATGGATAAAGTAATATGACTGAGTATTTTTTCAGAGCGATTATAAAATCGAATCGAAAGATCCTTACATCCCAGAAACATGTCCATCGACGTTTTCCCTTTTCCTTTTTTCCTTCATCAGTTCATATTGTTCTAACACACCTGTTTTTGCAAGTGCATCAACAATGACCTTCGCTAACAGTCCACCGAGAATTATTCCGCTGATAACATGAATTCCTAATGTTGTAAAAAATACTTTCATCGAGTAATAACCTAAACCGTTGGCGATTAAGTTATAAATCATGCTGCCAATCGCAGCAAAAGCCCCTGATAGCATTAAAGTAAATAGGTTATAACGTTTATATCCGAATATTGCGAATGCGATTTCTGCACCAATCCCTTGAAAAACACCTACTAAAAGGGCAGACAAACCAAAATGACTTCCAGTTAATAACTCTACTGCGGCCGCTGCAACCTCTGCAATAAGCGCTGCTCCCGGTTTTTGAATAATATACGCCACTATTGGACTAGCAATCACCCAAATTCCAAACATAAAACCTGCACCCACCGGTCCGACAAGAGCGGAAATGGGAATCCAAAGCGTCGACCATCCTAAATAGATCACTCCACAAGCGACCGCTAGAATCACAGCAAGAACGACTTCTTTCATTTTCCAAGTCATCATTTCACTACCTCCATTTTCACAGGCCATTCTTCAAGTTTATAGGCCATATCCCAAAACATATATTCCAGCTGACAACTGATTAAGAAATGATCCTTCATCTTTTCCTTTTCTCTCTCTGTTGCTGTCTTTGCCCACTCATCAAGACGGGCACAAAATTTCGTGGTAATCGAATCGGTACGATTTCCATAAAAACTGATCCAATCATAAAAGGGATGAGAACGATCAGGATTGACCTCCGTTAATAATCTTTTCCCAATTTCCCAATACGTCCACGGACATGGCAACAACACAGCTAAAATTTCCCCTAATGTACCTTCGTGCGCAACGGTAAGCATATGACGCGTGTAATGAAGAGCCGAGGGAGAT
Source organism: Bacillus sp. ISL-75 (assembly GCF_018613095.1). Lineage (NCBI taxonomy): Bacteria > Bacillati > Bacillota > Bacilli > Caryophanales > Bacillaceae > Bacillus > Bacillus sp. ISL-75. The sequence continues at coordinate 16,349 of NZ_JAGGQX010000017.1, read as the reverse complement.
AACGGATATCCTTGTAATTCCTCGTAGGGAACACCAGCTACTTGACAAAAGTTATTATGAGGATGGATTTCACTGTTTAAGATAAAAGAAATCTGCGTATTAAACATATCCATTTCTTCACGATTCTCACACTTCGAAACCGCTATACCATAGATGCGAATAAACGAATTCAAATACTCAAAGTCCTGTTTAACATAATGAATCAATTGTTCCTTTTGTAATTCCCCATTAGCTATCCCTTGCACAAAAGGATGTTCAAAAATTGCATCGAAAATAGGATCTGCTTCTTTTCTTAACTCTGCTGAAAAACTCATAAAATTTTGCCCCCTTATTGGTTTTAATGGAAAGACACTAGTAGGGGGCGGCTGAATTTTCAAGCACGAAAAAACCGCCCCAAAAATGGAGCGGCTGAATAATTATATCTATCCATACACGAACTCCACTTTCCTACGCTAGTATGAACTAGATCAGGTTCAAAGGGTCCAAGATAACTCTCGTCTCAGCCAAAAAACGGCTCCCCTAGTGGTCTTCCTATTAATTTAACCTTCACTCTACACTCGATGGTTAATCTTGTCAATCAATTAAAATCTTAATTATAAAAATAAACCAAATGAATTATAGATGCACAGAAACTTGAAGGTATTTCCAATTATTATCCAGAAAATGTCGTAAATTTCTAGAATGATACAGAATCGCTGATAAAACGCTAGAAACGCTGATAAAAGTTCGACTTCCGCTGATAAAATGGCCCAATTCGCTGATATCTCCCAAAAATCCGCTGATAAACTACTCCCCGGAACTAAATTTCCCCACTCAAGCTCCCTCATTTGCCATAAAATAAAGAAAAAAAGGAGAAGTGCGTGAACACTTCTCCCCCTCTAACACCCTATCAATCTATGACAAATTTCGGGGCGTGACAGGCACAAAATTAAGATAACATCAAAAGCAACTTTCCTTCCTTAGCATTCGTTCTTAATCGAATCGTTGCGATAAAAGAGGGCGTTCTTTCTTTTGATGACGCCATGGTTTTACACTCCTTTTTGATTTTCTATTTACTGTTTTACAACATCAAGCGTGGTTCCGCCAACAGTGGAAATAAAATAGCTATTGGTCCATAGAGAAGGAATTCTACTTTTTAACCATGGGAATTCGCTGCATAAGTAACGAGAACTTCTTCCTTTCATCATTCTTATTAGTTTATTAATTCCAAATTGAGGATCACATTCAACAAGTAGATGAACATGATCTGGCATAATTTCCATTTCGATTACTTCAGATTTTGTCTCTTCTGCAACCTCTAATAGAATAGATTTAAGTCTTTCATCTACTCCATCCACCAATACACTTCTTCTATATTTAGGGCACCAAACCACATTGTATTTGCATGAATATACTACATTATTATTACTTTTCTTTTATATTGAATTAGACTTTTCATATCCTTATTATATCAAATATTTCCAACTAATGCCAATTTAAAAGAACACTTGTTCTTAAAAAATATAATAAATAAACAACCTAACCCCATTCATAAATGAAGGGGCTTGCGGTTGTTTGTTTTGGTCAATTCGGATCGTTTCTTCCGGGATTGGCAGTCCGCAATCAGCAATCACGATGGTATCCGTATGACCAAGCCTTGAAAGGACCTCGGAAATGTGACTATTTAATATGCCGTTTTTCTTCATAATTCTTCCTTCCTTTCCCGTAAAAACGTCTGAACCTCTTCCATCGTCGGCATGCCGCCTTGGGCTCCAAGCTTGGTAACCGAAAGGGCCGCAACCGCCGTCGCAAACTGGCAGGCCTCCGCCAAAGACGCCTCTTGACTGATTGAATACGCGAATCCACCATTAAAGGAATCCCCTGCACCCGTCGTATCCACAACATCTACTTTAAAACTAGGAATCTCCACTTTTTCCTCTTGAAAAAAAGTAATCCCCTTTGAACCTCTGGTAATAATACATTTCTTTAGCATCGCTTGCCGCTCTTGCTCCGTCCATTCGACCGAATCAAAGAGTAATTGTTGTTCATACTCATTCGGAGTAAGATAATCGACCTTTTCTAGCAATTCCTCCGAAAGCGGCTGAATCGGTGCAGGATTCAAGACAACCTTTACCTGATGCTTGTGGGCAAGCTCGACTGCTTTTTCGACACTTTCAAGTGGTATTTCGAGCTGCAGCAACAAGATATCACTTTTTGCAATCACTTCCTCAAACGATGCAACAAACGCAGGCGTCACATGATAATTCGCACCTGGAATTACAATAATCTGATTCTCTCCATTCGAGATGGTAATCGCGGCGATTCCTGTCGAGGTATCTGTAACCGGTTCCACATTGTCTACATTGACACCCTGCTCTTTCAAATGCTTCAATAAGTCCTGGCCAAATAAATCCTGGCCGACACAGCCAATCATCGTCACATCCGCGCCTAATCTTGCAGCGGCCACGGCCTGATTAGCGCCCTTTCCTCCAGGAATCGTATGAAAGGATTCCCCCATCAACGTTTCCCCAAGGATCGGTACTCGATGGGTACTCGTCACTAAATCCATATTGATACTGCCGATGACAGTTATTTTTCTATTTTTCAAATGTTATCACTCCTAAGCCCTTGTAGATTGGCCTTTCATTAATGAAACTTCAAACAGATGATCAAGCTTTGGAACGGTCTTTCCTTCAATCAGTTTTAGCAACAGCTCACCGGCTGTAGAGCCCAATTCATAAATTGGCTGAGCCATCGTCGTGATTTCAGGACTGGTTAATTGGCTCAGCTGGATCCCATCAAAACCGATTAACGAGAGATCGTCTGGTACCCGAATCCCCAGCTTTCTGGCCGCCTTTAAGACGCCAACTGCCATATAGTCGTTCCCTGCAAAGATCCCATCAATATCAGGATTCGTAATCAGTAACCTCGTGGCCGCCTCTGTTGTCTGCTCCACATGATAATTTCCATCCACCACTAAATCTGGATGAAACCACGGTTCGTTCTCCACCTCAGCTAAGTAGCCTTTATACCGTTCATCCGCATTACTAATGTCGTGCGGACCGCGAATATGGGCAATCTTTTTGCAGCCAATCTTCTTCAAATACTGAACCGCTTGCCTTGCGCCTTCCAAATTGTTAACGGAAACGGAGGGGAGATCACTACTGATTGGCCTGTCTAACGCCACGATTGGGATGTCTTTATTTTTAATATGCTTAGGCGTCAATGTACTCGTGACAATAATAATTCCATCCACATATTTCTGCTTCATGACATCCAAATACATGATTTCCTTTTCCACTTGCCCATCCGAATTACAGAGGATCAATGTATATTCCTGACTGCTCATCACATCTTCGATCGCTCTTGCCACTTCAGGAAAGAACGGGTTCTTAATATCTGGAACAATCAGGGCAATCGTCTTCGACTGTTTCTTAAAAAGACTTCTGGCCACCTCATTCGGCACGTAATTTAATTCAGAAATAGCGAGCAGAACCTTCTTTCTGGTTTCCTCGTTGATATATCCTTTATTATTTAAAACTCTAGAAACAGTGGCAACAGACACGTTTGCTATAGCTGCTACATCCTTAATCGTGCTCATGCTGTTCACTCACTTCCTTTAATGAAAAATTTCTCATTTATTTTATGTAACCCGTTACATATTCCTGTAAAAAAAGAGGTGGAAACCATTTTGTGTAACCCGTTACACACTCTAGTAAAAAAAAGGTGGTCCCATTTCATGTAACCCGTTACACATACTTGTAAAAAAAGGTTGGTAACCATACTGTAATCTAAATTTGTGTAACCCGTTACACACTGGTCAAAAAAATATCGAGCAACCTTTTTGTAATCGCTTGCATTTACAAGTTTATTTTAGGGGCTATTATATTTGAAGTCAATACTTTTCTTATTAATTATTTTACAATAATTTAATTATTAAGTTTTTCAAGTAAATAGAACGATAGATTCCCTTCCTTATTGTCTTGCCAATCTGAACACCAATTACTTTCGACAAATATCGGGCGGTGCCTGTGTCACCGAAAAAAAGCGCTTGCATTATTAAAATGTTATATTATAATGCTTGTATACAAGTATACTCCTTAAGAGAAGGTGAATTTTATGGCTGAATCAAAGGAATTTCTTTATCCTGAAAAATGGCTTTCAAAAGCTTCAGCTGGTGATCGTGTAACATCCGAGCTTAGAATGCGTATTATTTCGGGCATGATTGTAAGCGGTGCTATCCTATCTGAAAATAAATTAGCTGCCGATTTTGGTGTGAGCCGCTCACCCATTCGTGAAGCGTTAAGAATACTTGCATCTGAAAATATCATCCGATTAGAAAGAATGGGTGCGGTTGTCATAGGTTTAACAGAAAAAGAATATGCAGAAATTTATGATGTACGTTTACTCATTGAAACGTTTGTGTTTGAACGGCTAGTAAGGATGGACACGAATGAATTAGTAATGGAACTTAATAAAATACTAGAAATGATGAAAATTGCCATAAAATACCGAGATGCTGATGAGTTTTCCTATCAGGATGTCCTATTCCACGAAACAATTATTCGGTCGATCAATCATTCCTACATCCTGATGATCTGGGAAAATTTAAAGCCTGTGATGGAAAGCTTGATTGTTCTATCCATGCGCAGTCGTTTTAAAGAAAAGTATGAAGACTTTACACGGATCATCAATAATCATCAACTGTATATTGATGCGATCAAAGCAAAAGATCGAGAGCTCATGATTAAGTCGTTACATGAAAACTTTGATGATGTTCAAGAGAAAGTTGAAGACTTATATATGTCCCAACAGATGCTTTCAAAAGGATGAAAAAATCTGATAAACTCAAAAAAATCAGAAAAAAAATATAATAATTTCTTAATTAATTTAAGCTGAAATATATATAGCCAATTCAATGGCTTAGTATATTTCAGCTTTTCTTTACAACATAAAAACCTCGTTTTTAGCCTGACCCTGTCCGAATGGGACCTGGATTCAAGCTTTAACTTTTAAATGAAATGGTTCAGGGAAATTAATGTGAAAACTGCACCTATTAATGATACTTCTCCGCAACATATCTAAATGAGGTTTTTACATTTACACAAAATCCTCCTCAATTGCCATTTAAAATTAAAAAAACTTTATCCACCTACCCCCAAAATCTTTAAATGATTATCTAAGTGTTTGAAGATGGTCATTTTTTGTCGAAAAATCCGCCCGCGAGATTGTAGGATAACTTTCAGGTAACATTTTTTACAAATTCAACTGTATAAAATCAATCTATTACAATAGAATGATACATTTTTCAACACTACACCTATAGGAGGAGTCAAAGTGAATCGTGTTTTTAGGTGGATTGTTAGATCATTATTTGCACCCGTTACAGGAAATGCAGGAGCGGTTGCAAGTACACTTGGTTTTTTCATGGGGTTTTTCCCTTTAGATAGTTTTAGAATTCCATTATTGCTTGTTCTTTCACTTTTGTTGCGTCTTAATATCATTGCCTTATTTCTTGGAACGTTGATTCCCCTTTTTATACCAAAGATGAATCATTTACCCTTCCTGGATATGCGTGTATTGGAGGATTACTGGTTATTTTCTACCCTGCAGTCTAAAATACAACTTTCACAAACTTTTGTCTCAGGGGTCCTAGGAGGCTTGATTGGACTTGTCTGCTACTTTATTTTCCACTGGTTTTACAATTTAGGTCTGAAAAAGAGGGAGAGAAATCAAGAACATGTTTTTCTTGATCCAGCCAAAAGACGCTGGTCCATTATCAAACGAATGAGTGCAGGCTTCATGGTTTTAATTATTTTAGTATCGACAATTTTTATTGAAAGTCTTAATACGAACCCAGAATTTCCTGAACTACAATTGAAAAGCGCAGTAAAGAGTGGAATCGAGCCGATTAATAAAAGTTTCAGTGCAGAACAACTTGCCACTCAGTTTCAAAAATCGAGTCCTTCCCCTCTTATTCAAAAAAATATCGTGCAATCACACAAAAAACAAGAAGTGTATGGTTTTTACGTCGATTGGGACAAAAACAGCCATACTTCTTTTAAAAAGAATAGCGATTCGATTACAACATTAGTGCCGGGGTGGATGCAGCTTACACCTGGTCTTACCCTAAAAACCAGCACGGACAAGTCCATTATTGCAGAGGCCAAAGCCCATAATATAAAGATTCTCCCATTAGTGAATAATTTTAGTAATAATAAATGGGATGGCGAAGCTCTTCATCGCTTATTTATTACTCCCGGTGCTGAAGATCTTTTTATTAAAAAGATGTTGGATTATGTGAGAACAAATGACTTTGACGGAATTAATATAGACTTTGAAGATATCCATCCAAAGGACAAAGATGATTTCACTCATTTTATCGATAAAGTTTATGAGGCGTTTCATCCACATGGTCTGATGGTCACATTGGATGTTCCACCGAATAACATTAGTTTTAACTATACTTCTTTAGCAACGAATGTTGATCGCATGATTGTCATGCTCTATGACCAGCACCATTCGATGAGTAAACCTGGACCTGTGGCTTCGTCTGATTGGGTAAAAGAGAACTTGAACCGGCTCCAAATTCCTTCTGAAAAATTGATTGTGAGTTTGGGAAGCTTCGGTTACGACTGGGAAGAAAACTCCCATCAGCCCGCAGATACGGTTGCTTTCGGCGATATCATGGACTTAGGAATTGGGACCAACCTCCAAATCCAATGGAATAAACAAATAGGCAACCCTTATGTACGCTACAAAAGAAACGGAAAAAACCATGTTGTTTGGTTTTTAGATGCAGCTTCATTTTATAATCAAATGAAGCTAGCGATAGATCACGGTTCAAGAGGAATAGCGGTTTGGCGTCTCGGTTCTGAAGATCCTTCGATTTGGAATTACCTGAATAAACCAAAGGAAATAACCGATCCATCCCATGCCCTTCAAACCTTGGTCAGCCCTAAGCCTGTTCACTATACAGGTGCTGGAGAGATTTTAAAAGTTGCCTCTCCATCAGAAAAAGGAAAAAGAACGATTCAATTGGATTCACATGGGTTGATTCAAACCGAAACCTATACTAAATTACCAAAGCCTTCTGAGGTCGTTCGGTATGGCAAACCGAAACGTAAGGAAATCGTCCTTACCTTTGATGACGGTCCGGATCCAACCTATACACCACAAATATTGGACATTTTGGACAAGAATCACATAAAAGGGAGCTTCTTTATCATTGGAGAGAACGCGCTGCAGCATCCAGAACTGGTTAACAAGATGTATAAAGAGGGTCACGAAATTGGTAACCATACCTTTACCCATCCGGATGTTGCATCGATCACACCATTTCAAACGAGAATGGAGCTAAATGCAAATCAGCGATTATTTCAAGAAATTACCGGTCATTCGATGACTCTTTTCCGTCCGCCGTATGTGGCTAATGCGGAACCGAGCACAAAGAGCGAACTGGAGCCAATATTGCGAGCACAGGATATGGGTTATACCATGGTCGGTGAATTAATTGACTCAGACGATTGGCAAAGACTTTCTAGTGATGAAATTGTGAAACGGGTATTGAATCAGCTGCCTGAAGGAAATGTGATTTTGATGCACGATGCTGGCGGTGACCGCTCCAACACGGTAGAAGCTTTGCCCACGATTATTAAAGAACTCAAACAGCGCGGCTATACTTTTACCACCATCGCTGATCTAACTGGAAAAAGTGATAGTCAGATTATGCCCCCTGTTAAGGACAGCCCTTATTTGGTCTATGACAAGGCTGTATTCATGGTGCTACAAGGCTGGCACTTAGGATTAAGCTTCCTGTTCTACTCAGCGATCCTGTTAGGAATCTTACGACTGGCTATCTTCGTTTTCCTTTCAAGGAAGCAGGTAAAAAGGTATAAGGAGACCGTGATCGACCCTAGCTTTACCCCTTTTGTCAGCGTCGTGATTGCTGCCTATAACGAGGAAAAAGTAATTTGTAAAACAGTAGATTCTATTTTATCGAGCGACTACCCCGCTTTTGAGGTACTGATTATCGACGACGGATCAAAGGATGATACGGCAGTGGTCGTTCAAGAAACTTATGCAAAACATCCTCTCGTAAAATTAATTAAAAAAACCAATGGAGGAAAATCTTCCGCCGTTAATCTAGGGTTTAAAGAAGCAAACGGGGAAATCGTGGTGGCTCTTGACGCTGATACACTCATCGCGGAAAATGCCATTTCATTGCTTGTTAACCATTTTAAAAATGAAAAGGTTGCTGCGGTTTCAGGGAATGTAAAGGTCGGCAATAAGGGGAACCTCCTTACAAACTGGCAGCATATCGAATACGTGACAGGCTTTAACCTTGAGAGAAGGGCTTTTGCCGCTCTCAATTGCATTACGGTTGTACCAGGTGCGATCGGTGCATGGAGAAAGACGGCGGTAGAAGAAGCAGGATACTTTCAAGAGGATACACTGGCAGAGGATACCGATATCACGCTTACCCTATTACGCCAAGGGAAAAAGATTGAATTTGAAGAAAAGGCCTATGCCTTTACAGAAGTGCCGGAAGATATTAAAAGTCTGGCAAAACAGCGTTACCGATGGGTTTATGGTACCTTACAATGCTTATGGAAACATCGGGAGGCTTTATTCAATAAAAAACATAACTCATTAGGATTTATCGCCCTTCCAAATATGTGGCTTTTCCAATATATTTATCAAACCATATCGCCTATTGCAGATATCTTGTTTATTTTAGCTCTGTTTAACCCACACCCTGAAAGAGCTGCGATTGGATTTATTCTTTTTTACTTGCTGGATTTCTTAACTTCTCTCTATGCGTTTCGCTTGGAGAAAGAAAGTCCCAAACCCCTAGTCTCATTGTTCCTGCAACGAATCTTGTACAAACAGCTGATGACTTATGTAGTGATAAAATCGATCTTCTCGGCAATAAAGGGAGTAACCGTTGGCTGGGGTAAACTAAAACGCAAAGGTAATGTAACTCAGGAAACCTCAATGGTGAAGGTTAAGGAAAATATGTAATGGAATCTTCGCACAGGTCTTTCCCATTCGGGGAAGACTTTTTTATATAGAAAAGCGGAAGCGCTCGTTTAGCGATGTATGGACTCCTTGAAAAAGCTATCGCTTTTCCTTCGTGCGATGTTTATGCTGCCGAAGCCTTCCTTATATGTAGCGCTTCGACTGAGATAAAGGAAACACGAAGAGCGCCAGCGATTCGATGTTGACTTATTGTAGGGAGAAGAGCGAAGTACACTAGCCGCTGGGCGCTGAAGCTAGACAATTCATAAATTTTAATGCTATATCATTTTTTTTCTAAAAAAAAGATCACCAGCATTTTAACGGGTTCCGTTCCCTATCACAAACATTAAAAATGTTACCCAAAATGACTATCAAAATGTATATTAATCTGATAGTCATTTTTATTGATATATCAAGCTTTTTATAAAATTAGTGCTCAAATTTGTAATAGAAAATGTATATTAATTTGCTGGGGTACAATGACTGTTGTACCCCAACATTTAACCAACATTTTGATTGAATTTATTAGAACATTTAAGTGAACTTGAGTTGATTTACTGAAGAGTTATTGGATATTTATGTGAAAATGAAAATATAGATTGTGAAAAGTTGCACTTAAAGTAACGTAAGCAGGTTACTTGAAGAAGGAAATCAGGTTTTTTTGCATGGAATTATGTTGTATCTAAGTGGACGTTGGGGTGTGATTAAAACGGATAGTAGGCTTTTAGAAATATATGTGGGATGGGAAAATAAGTTAGAAAAAGACGAGTGGTATTTTAGTAATTCTTTCGAATCAATAACTAAAGGAATGTCTTCAGAAGAAGCGTTTAACTACATTCCAAATGTGATTGATGTGTTATTTAATTTAGATGATGACTATTTGATATGGGAAACCCTTTACTTTTTAATGGAACTGTACAGTATTGCGGATACCACTCAGGTACATCCATACCTTGAATGTAATTTGTCTGTGTTAAAACAACATATTAAGAAATATGAAGACTCTTATGATACTCCATTTCAAGAACTAATTAGACATATAAGAATAAGAGAATGAGGTTACTTCCTTGTTCAACTCCCATGAAAAGCAGCATTTTTATTATTGAGCTAACGAAGCAGTATAGTTGAATAACATCTAAAACACATAGTCTATTTATTGAATATTTTAAAAGGAAAAGCGAACTCTAAGGAAAAAAGGAGCTTGTTAAGCATGTCAATAAGAACCCAATGTTTAATTAATACCGCGATGATTTTACTCTCATGGTTATCGATACTTTTTTTGGGGTCGCAAAACATAAGAAGATTCTTTCCAGCTTCAATCCTTACGTTTCTAGTATGTTGCATCGATGCTAATATCGGGAAACAACGCAGATGGTGGTCATTTTATAATAAACCACAGTCCTTCTTTAGAGATGAACTTCCTTTTCTTGCAGGTCCATTTATGGCTGGTTCTATGTGGGGATTAAAGTTAGGGCATGGAAATTTTAAAAAGTTTATCACTTTAAATGCTATTATGGAAATAATTTTTGCATATCCTTTAAATAGGTTATGCAAAAAGTTAAAAGTGTATAAATTAGTTGGGCTAAATAAATTTCAATTTTTCCTATTGTTTTTTTACAAAGCTTTTATATTATATGGATTTCAATCCCTTTTTGAAAATAAAAAGGAAAAATAAACTTCTGTAATTCAGGAAAAACCATTCATTTTTAAAAAAGGGGAGAGCGCCTAATTCATGATCTTTGTAATCGAATTGAATAGATTAAGATGCTTCTGGTTCTTGTAAAGTAACTGTGTATCCTAAACTTTCAAGTCTTCGTAGTGAATGCCCAACAATGGATTGCTGTCTCTGTTTATCAAAGTAGTCTTCGCCTAAGTCTACATACATTTCTTTCCGAGTTAAGAGATAATAAGAGATACGTAACATGGCATAACAATATTTTCATTCTCTGTGGTGAAGAGCTGGTTTTTAGCGATTCATGGATGACTAACGGGCAGATTAGTTGAAGAAAGAACAGTATAAGAAGTAGTATGCAACTTTAGCGATTGCTGACTCATATTCTACAAGGTAGGCTATTAAGGTAACTAATACATACTATAGGTGATTTCTGGGGAAGGTATTTTTTAGTATAACTTTTGTGGAGGTACTTATGGATGAAAAAGAAAAACAGATTAGGCTAACTGCGGGTGAAATTGGTCAACTTTGGTTTCAATACTTAAACGATAGCTCTAGCATATGTGTTCTTACATTTTTTCTAGAAAAAGTTGAGGATATTGAAATTAAGCCTATAATTGAATATGCTTTAGAATTATCAAAGTCACATATTCAAAAGATTACAGCAATACTAACAGAGGAAAAAAATGTAGTTCCAAATGGTTTTAGTATTAAAGAAGATGTGGATATAAATGCTCCTAGACTTTATTCCGACAGTTTTGTACTAAATTTTATAAACCAAATGTCTAAGGTTGGACTTACAACTTATGCTGGTAGTGTTGGAACATCTGTAAGAAGTGATATTAAATCCTATTACATGGATTGCCTTACAGAAACAATGCAATTATATGATAAGTCAACTGACTTATTATTGTCTAAAGGATTGTTTATCAGGTCTCCTAGCCTGCCTAATTTAGAGAAGGTTGAATTTGTAAAAAAGCAATGGTTTATGTTAGATGTGTTCGGAGAAAAAAGACCATTAATTGCTGCCGAAGTCGATAATTTATTTGCGAATCTACAAAGAAATGCCTTGGGAGTAGCTGCACTTACTGGCTTTAGCCAGGTTGCAAAGGATAAGGATGTTAAACAATTCTTTTTAAAGGGTTTAGAAGTTGGGAATAAACATATTAGATTATTTAGAGGTAAGCTAGAGGAAAGTAAACTTCCAGCACCTATGGGTTGGGATTCAGAAATAACAAATAGTACATCCCATACTTTTTCTGATAAACTGATGATGTTCTTCACAAGTGGTTTGATTTCTTTGAGCGTTGGCTATTATGGTACAGCTGTTAGTCAAAGTCCTAGAGGAGATATTAGTGCAATGTATAACAGGCTATCCTTAGAAGTTCAGATGTATTCTGAAGATGGAGCTAATATCATGATTAAAAATGGCTGGTTGGAACAGCCTCCAATGGCATCCGATAGAGATGAATTAATAAGAAAAAAGAATCAATTGTAAATCACATTTAAAGTCCTTCTGCATTTAACAGTAAGGACTTTTTTTAATATCATTATGAATTATGTTTGATATATTGTGAAGAGTTGCACTTAAACTAACGGGTGCGTTAGTAGAAGTAGCTTTGAAATAAAATATTGAAGCAGCTCAGTTCAAATTGGACTGAGTTATTTATTTTTATAATCAAAAAGCACCGCAAAATGCGGTGCAAATTCATCTACATTTGCAGCTACAAATTCACGTTTTGCGATAAGCAACGGAACCAGTACCAGCATTTGAGATCCTTTTTGAAAGAATTACATTTTCTTTCCGTTGTTTTCTTTTTTATTGCTTTGACTCGCGGCCTTTTCTTTTGCTGCTTGAGAAACTTGTTGTCCTCGGTTGGTTTTTGTTGTGGTTGCACTAGTTGTCGTATTAGTTTTCGTTGTGGTTGTACTAGTTTTCGTCGCCGTAGGTGTTGTCGTTGTTGGTGGTGCTTTGACGCTTGTCGCAGGTATCGTTGGTGCAGCAGGCTTTGTGGTTGTCCTTACTGCAGCAGTTCTCGTAGTCGTGGGTTTTCTCGTTGTTGGTGCTTTTGTGCTTTTTACAGGTATTGATGTTGTAACAGGTGTTGTAGTCTTTGTCTTACTCGGATTAGCAGGATTGGTTGTCGTTCGATCGCTGGTTTTTTCCCTATTTTGTTGAACGGCTGCTACTGCCGTATCATTGGTATTCCTATTTTTTAAAGAGACTTGGATAACAGCAATATCATGGTCCTTCACATTCGCTGTTGGCGTTTGATCTTGGTCCTTTTTTTCTGCTGGGTTGATTACATCCGCTTTTTTTCGGTCCGCCGATATAGGTAAAGCTATTTCTTTTGTTAATCGTTTTAAAGGTTGATCGCCTAACAAGGCGTTGGCGACAGAAAACGTAACAGATCCCGCTAATACCATGGCAAGGGCTCCCTTGGTTATTTTAATCATTTTATACCCCTCGTGTTTTTTTGTGTGTTCATACTAATAGAATACGAACAAGCCAAAATATCTTATGGGGGTAGGAAACAAAAACAGAATTTGGGAGTCTATTAAACTTCCATTCAGCTTTCTGCTTGATCTTAAGCTATTATAGGTAATTTTTCATGCAAAGTAGATCTATTTTAAAAGTCGATTATAAGAAAATGGTACTGTTTTTGTCCGTTTTACCAAACATTAACATTCTATCAATTACGACTTTACAATTCTCCTATATTTTTAAATACGATATACATAAACTTATAGGAGATGATTGAAAATGAAAATGAAAAAGAGTTTGATTGCTGGATTAGCTACGCTGTCTCTTTCGGTTACTTCAGGAGCCCCTTTGGCCGTTTTAGCCCATCCAATTCAAAATTCAGCTACCGATAATGGACAATCTACATTACGTCCAATTACCTCTGATGTAGCCGTTATTGCCCATCGCGGGGCATCCGCGTACGGTCCGGAACATACATTGGCTGCCTATAAGCAGGCAATGACGATGAAAGCCGATTATGTGGAATTCGATTTACAAATGACGAAAGATGGTCAGTTGATTGCCATGCATGATGAAACGCTGGCGAGAACAACCAATGCAAAGGAACTTTATCCAGACCGGGCACCTTGGCGGGTAAAGGATTTTACTCTCGAAGAGATCAGCCGACTGGATGCAGGTTCGTGGTTTAATAAAACTTATCCAAACATGGCGAAAACTGATTACATCGGACAGCATGTGCCGACACTCAAGGAAGCCATTGAATTTGTCAAAAAACATGGGAACGGAAAAGTTGGCCTTTACATGGAAACAAAAGCGCCAAACGTTTATCCAGGAATGGAAGAGAAAGTAATTGAAATCTTGAAAGAAACCAATGTACTTGACTACGAAAAGCTTTTTCTCGAATCATTTAGTGAAGAAAGCCTTCGTAAATTAAAAACGCTTGCCCCTAATGTAAAGCTGATTCAACTGTATTCAGGAAGTATGCTGGCAGGTAAGGATGTTTATCAGGAAATGAAACGGATCTCTGACTATGCTGCCGGCGTAGGTCCTAGTAAGGAGCTTGTTGTACCGAAACTAATGGAAGCCGCTCATCAGAATCAGCTTCTAGTGCATCCATGGACAATCAATTCAGAGGACGATATGGTCTCCTTGCTTTCCCTTGGTGTGGACGGAGAGTTCACAAACAATACGGATCAGCTTGTGGATTTACTGGAAAAGCCGTATATTTCACATGGAGTGGCAAGCGGAGATGTAACAGATTCATCAGCGATTTTATGGGCCCGCACCAATGTAGAGACAAAAGTTCAGTTTGAAATTTCAACCGACAGCAGTTTCAAACACGATACAATCGTCAAAACGAGCCCTGCAGATGTAGCGCATGATTATACAGTAAATGTAGAGGTTAACGGATTAAAGCCTGATACTACTTATCATTACCGGGCCCATGCAGTTTCCAGCCAGTATACAGTATATGGTTCATTCAAAACGGCACCAGAGGAAAACAGCTTAAAGCCAATGTCAATCGTTTGGGGTGGAGATACGGGCGGCCAGGGAGAGATACCGCCATATAAATCTTTCAAAGCGATGTCAGCCATCAATCCAGACTTCTTCCTGTTCAGCGGGGATACCATCTATGCAGATAATAAGACACCGGCTGTTCCTAACCCTCCTTCTGAAACCGTTCAGGATTTCTGGGCGAAATATAAGGAGAACCGTACGGATGCGGGATTACGCAGTCTTTTACAGAAAACAGGAACGTTTGCTATCTGGGATGATCATGAAGTGACCAATGACTTTTCAGGTCCTTCCCAGCCGTTGACGCAAGCGGGGTTGGGTGCGTTTAAGGATTATTGGCCAATCTCAAGTGAACGCAGTTCAGCGAACAAGCTTTATCACAAGTACTCTTGGGGTAAATCAATGGATATGATCATTCTTAACAACCGCGGCTACCGCTCTCCAAACACCATGGCAGATGGGCCTGATAAAACAATGCTCGGCGAAGAACAAGTAAAATGGCTGGAACAGCAGCTTCTCGAATCAGATGCCAAGGTTAAATTTGTCGCGACTTCCGTGCCAATCTCCGTTCCGACTGGAAAGGCAACAGCCAGGGATGGATGGGCAAATGGAAATCAAGTAAACCCTAATGATCTAACAGGATATGAGAACGAGTTCAAAAAAATCTCGGATTTTATCATTGAAAAAGGAATCAAAAACGTTTATTTCGTCACAACCGATGTCCATTTTGCCGAAGTCATCAAATATGATGCCAATCATGATGGCAAAACAGATTATCACGAATTAATCAGCGGTCCAATTGGAGCCGTAAAAATCAACCCTGGTACATTGGATCCTACCTTCGGCCCTGAACGCTTGTATGCGGAAGGAAACTTCTTCAACTTCGGTGTATTCCATGTAGATCCGGCAAAAAATCAAGCAGGTGTGGAAATCCGCGATGAAAACGGAAAAGTCCATTTCAGCCAAACCTTCCAGCTTGAAGATTAAAAAAGGGTAACTGAAAAAAGGAGAGACTATATTAATTTACTCGAAGATGATAAAAGGGCATTACCCAAAGAAAAATTAATGATGTGTACAAAAGGTCAAGAAAGAGGGCTAACCCTTCTAGTAGATTACTACTTGTGGGTGAGCCCTCTAATTTTGCATTTAGGAAATGTTAAAGCACCAATAACCTATCCAAACTAATAAAACGCTAGATTCGCTGATAAATGTTGGATTTCCGCTGATAAAATGGTCCAATTCGCTGATATCCTTCAAAAAACCGCTGATAAACTGCACCATCGGGACTAATTTCACTCCTTCAGGATCATAAAGCTAGCTATATATCTAAATGGAGCACATTTGTTTGCGATGGTTCTGCTTCTATGAACAAAAAACCGCTATTTACTTATGATTAGGTTCAGCATAGAAGTTAATTCCAGAATAATTTTATTGTTGTTTTACAAACAATAACTTAGGGATCAACAGAGTTTTTCGTGAAATCATCATGAAAGGATAAACTAAATGAAAAAAACCTTTGTGCTCCTATTTAGCTTCATTTTATTACTACAAATCAATTTATCTCCAGCTCTTGCAGCGAATAACCCGAGAAATATATATGAGGTGAAATCCGGGGATTATTTATGGAAAATTGCTAATACCTATGGAACCTCTGTAACATGGATAGGTTACACTTAG